>CANIRI010000102.1 GCA_947469815.1 Comamonadaceae bacterium
ACCTCGCGCACGCCCTGGCGGAAGGCGTGGATCAGCCGGTTCACTTCGGGGATGGGATAGCCGCCCACAGCGCCGAGCTTGCCGGTTTTGGTCATGTGGCCAGCCAGGATGCCGGTGAGGTAGGCCGCTTCGTGGTTCCAGGTGCCGAAGGTGCCGAAATTGGCACCCTGCGGGCCGCCGCTGGATCCGCACAAAAACGCCACTTTGGGGTAGTCCTTGGCGACCGAGCGCGCGTCTTTTTCGACGCCATACACCTCGCCCACGATCAGTTGCACGCCTTGCTCGGCGTACTCGCGGATCACGCGGGGGTAGTCGGTGTTGGCCACCGATTCCGAGAATTTGTATTCAATGATGCCTTCGGCGTCCGCCGCCTTGCAGGCTTCGTGGATGCGCGAGTTCCAGGCGTTTTCCACTGGGTCGCTGTGCAGGCCGGCGACTTTGATGCGCGGGCCCGCTGCCAGCGCTGCGCTGCTCAGCCAGGGGAGGGCTGCGCCGGCGGCCAAACCGCTCAAAATTCTGCGCCGCATGTTGTCAGTATCAGTCGTCATGGTTGCTCCTATCAAGGGTGGTCGGCCGCTGGGGAGCCGGAAAAAGGAACCAGCAGAAACATTCAGGTACCAGCGCGCTCCAGCATGGCGTGCAGCAGCACGTTGCAACCGGCGGTGATGTGTTCGGGGGTGGCGTCTTCAATTTCGTTGTGGCTGATGCCGTCTTTGCAGGGAATAAAAATCATCCCGCTGGAGGCCAGCTTGGCCATGTAGACCGCGTCGTGTCCGGCACCGGATACCACCGGCATATTGGAGTAGCCCAGCTTCTTGGCTGCGCGCGCCACGGCGTCGATGCAGTCGGCATGGAAGCCGATGGCCGAGTAGCTGGAGACCATTTCAATCTTCACGTCCAGGCCGGTCTCGGTGGCTTTGCGCGCGGCAAAGGCCTTGACTTCGTCGACCATCTGATCGACCAGCGCATCGGTGGCGTTGCGCAGGTCGATGCTGAACTTGACGCGGCCGGGGATCACGTTGCGGCTGTTGGGGAACACTTGCACCATGCCCACGGTGCCGCGTCCGTGCGGCGCGTGGCGCAGCGCCGATGCGACGACTTCTTGCATGATGTGCGTGGCCACTTGCATGGCGTCGCGGCGCAAGGCCATGGGGGTCGGGCCGGCATGGGCTTCCATGCCGGTGACGGTGCAGTCAAACCAACGGATGCCGAGCACGCCTTGCACCACGCCGATGGTCACATCGTTGTCTTCCAATACCGGGCCTTGTTCAATATGCGTCTCAAAGTACGCGCCTATCGGGTGGTCGCCGGGCTCCTGGTCGCCGATGTAGCCGATGCGCGCCAGTTCTTCTTTGACCGAGACGCCGGTGGTGTCGGTGGCGGCATAGGCGTGTTCCAAGGTGAAGGCTTTGGCAAAAACGCCCGAGCCCATCATCACCGGCACAAAGCGCGAGCCTTCTTCGTTGGTCCAGAACGCCACCTCGATCGGCGCTTCGGTCTCAATACCCAGATCGTTTAATGTGCGCACCACTTCAATACCGGCCAGCACGCCGTAGTTGCCATCGAACTTGCCGCCTGTGGGTTGGGTGTCGATGTGGCTGCCGGTCATGATGGGTGGCAGGCTGTTGTTGCGCCCGGGCCGGCGCATGAAGCCGTTGCCGATTTTGTCGATGGTGACCGTCATGCCGGCTTCGCGGGCCCAGCGCGTCACCAAGTCGCGGCCTTGTTTGTCCAGGTCGGTGAGGGTCAATCGGCACACGCCGCCTTTGGGCGTTGCGCCGATTTGCGCGAGTTCCATGAGCGAGGCCCACAGGCGTTCGCCGTTGATGCGCAGGCTGTCGATGTCGATGGTGCTGGTCGTGCTCATGGTGCTCTCCTGATCGGGGTAGGTCGGTGCCGCGTGGTGTGGGCAGGGCTTAGCGCGCAACAGCCGTGGCTTGCAGGGCCTGTGCCCGCAGCTGCGTGGCGTGGAAGTTGGCGCTGAAGGCCGGGCGCTTGATGTAGCGCCCCACGCCACGCTCGGCGCGCAAATCTCCCTGCACAAACACCAGCTTGCCTTGGCTCACGGTGTGGCTGGGAATGCCGCGTACGGTGCGGCCCTCGAAGATATTGAAGTCGCCTTTGCTGAACTGGGTCTTGGCCGACAGGGTCTTGCTGCCTTCGGGATCCCAGACCACCAGGTCAGCATCGGCCCCAACCGAGACACTGCCTTTTTGGGGGTAGATGTTGAACAGCTTGGCCGTATTGGCCGAGGTGATGGCCACAAATTCGGAGGGCGTAAGCCGCCCGGTGTTGACGCCTGCGTCCCAAATGACCGCCAGGCGCTCTTCCACGCCGCCGCAGCCATTGGGGATTTTGGCAAAGTGGTCCTTGCCAGCCGCTTTTTGCTCCGCGCAAAAAGTGCAGTGGTCGGTGGCCGTGGTGTGCAGGCTACCGGCTTGCAGGCCGCGCCACAAAAATTCCTGGTTGCCCTTGGGGCGGAAGGGCGGGCTCATGACGTGGCCGGCGGCGTACGCGAAGTCGGGGTTACGGTAGACGCTGTCATCGATGACCAGATGGCCGGCCAGCACTTCGCCGTAGACACGCTGGCCGCGGGCACGGGCGCGGGCGATGGCCTCAGCCGCTTCGATGCAGCTCACGTGCACCACATAAATCGGCACATTGAGCACATCGGCAATCGCAATGGCGCGGTTGGCTGCTTCGCCTTCGACCATGGGCGGGCGCGACAGCGGGTGGCCTTCGGGGCCGGTGATGCCCATGTCGGCCACGGTTTGCTGCAGCAGGTAAACCAGTTCGCCATTCTCGGCGTGCACCGTGGGCATGGCGCCGAGCTCTAGGCTGCGCTTGAAGCTGTTCACCAGGGTTTCGTCGTCACACATGATGGCGTTTTTGTAGGCCATGAAGTGCTTGAAGCTGTTCACACCTTCTTCTTGGACCAGGGTGCCCATCTCTTGGCGGACCTGTTCGCTCCACCAGGTGATGGCGACGTGGAAGCTGTAATCGCCCGCCGATTTTTCGGCCCAGCCGCGCCAAGTGTGGTATGCCTCCATCAGGCTTTGCTGGGGGTTGGGGATGACGAAGTCGATGATGGTGGTGTTGCCACCGGCCATGCCGGCTGCGGTGCCGGTGAAAAAGTCATCCATGGTCACCGTGCCCATGAAGGGCAGTTGCATATGCGTATGCGGGTCAATGCCGCCGGGCATCACGTATTGGCCCCCGGCATCGACGACTGTTGCGCCTGCGGGTGCGCTGAGGTTTTCACCGACGGCGGTGATCTTGCCGTCCTGGGTGATCACATCGGCGCGGAAAGCGCGGTCCGCATTCACGACGGTGCCGCCACGGATGAACAAGGTGCTCATACAAAAATCCTTCTGAAACAGGTCGGGAGGTAAAAGCCAGCGGACATTGTGACCTACGCCGCCTCGGTAATACGCATGGGGTTGTTCGGATGGCGCGTCCAGTCGCCGTGGGAGGCGCTGGCGGGTTTGCCGGTGCGCTGGTCCATCTCGCCGGGTGCCAGGGTGCGCAGGGTGATGCACTGCGGCACCGGGCAGGCGACCACACACAAGTTGCAACCTACACATTCGTCTTCCATCACCTCAAAGTGGCGCTTGCCGTCCTTGGTGGCGGTGATCGCCTGGTGCGAGGTGTCTTCGCAGGCGATGTGGCAGCGGCCGCACTGGATGCAGCTGTCCTGGTCGATCACCGCTTTGGAGATGTGGTTCAGGTTCAAAAATTGCCACTGTGACACCGTGGGCAGGGCGCGGCCCACGATGTCGGCCACTGCGGCTATGCCTTTTTCGTCCATGTAATTCGACAAACCATCGGCCATGTCCTGCACGATTTTGAAGCCGTAGACCATGGCAGCGGTGCAGACCTGCACATTGCCCGCGCCCAAAGCCAGGTAGTCCAGCGCGTCGCGCCAGGTGCCCACGCCGCCGATGCCCGAGATCGGCAGACCGGCGGTCTGCGCGTCGCGGGCGATTTCGGCCACCATGTTCAGCGCAATCGGCTTGACCGCCGGGCCGCAGTAGCCGCCGTGTGAGCCCATGCCGCCGGTCGAGGGGCTCATGGTCAGGCTGTCCGGGTCCACGCCCATGATGGAGTTGATGGTGTTGATGAGGGATACCGCGTCGGCCCCGCCTTTTTTGGCGGCGCGCGCCGGGTTGCGGATGTCGGTGATATTGGGTGTGAGCTTCACGATCACGGGCAGGCGGCTGTACTGCTTGCACCAGGCGGTGACCATTTCGATGTATTCGGGCACCTGCCCGACGGCCGCGCCCATGCCGCGCTCGCTCATGCCGTGGGGGCAGCCGAAGTTCAGCTCCACCCCGTCAGCGCCGGTGTCCTCGACGCGCGGAAGGATGGCTTTCCAGGCTTGTTCCTCGCAGGGAACCATGAGCGAGACCACCATGGCACGGTCCGGCCACAGTTTTTTCACTTCAGCTATTTCTTTTAGATTCAGCTCTAAGTCCCTGTCAGTAATCAATTCAATGTTGTTGAATCCGATCAGGCGTCGGTCTGGCGTATGCAGCGCGCCGTAGCGCGGGCCGCTGACGTTGACGATGGGCGGACCGGCTTCGCCCAGGGTTTTCCAGACCACGCCGCCCCAGCCGGCTTCGAATGCGCGGTTGACGTTGTAGGCCTTGTCGGTGGGTGGCGCAGAGGCCAACCAGAAGGGGTTGGGGCTGTGGATTCCGGCGAAAACGGAGTGCAAATTGGCCATGGCGGTATTCCTTGCGGCTCAGGCGCACAGCGCCTGGTGAATCGATTGGGCGGCAACTTTGCCGTGCTCAACGGCTTCGACGGTCAGGTCGCGCCCGCCGTGGCAGCAGTCGCCACCGGCCCAAACCTTGGCGTGCGTGGTGCGCTGCTGCGCGTCGGCCACGATGCGGCCCTGGCGCAATTCCACCAGGGTGCCAAGCGGCTGCGCGTCGGGGCTTTGGCCTATGGCTTTGAGCACCATGTCTGCCTCTACCGTGAATTCCTCGGAGCCGGTGACCAGCTTGCCGCCCTCCATGCGGGTGCCCGCGAAGCGCACCCCGCACACTGCTCCGGCATCGGCGAGTACCTCCAGTGGCGTGGCCCAGTGGTGGATATGGACTCCGTTTTCCAAGGCCCACGCTTGCTCGTGCCCGGATGCGCCCATGTCAGATGCGCCACGGCGGTAGACCATGGTGACGCGCTCGGCCCCGAGTTTTTTGGATTGCACGGCGGCGTCTACCGCCGTCATGCCGCCGCCTATCACCACCACATGGCGACCCACGGGAATGCTGGCGTAATCCTGCGCTTGGCGCAGTTCGGCAATGAATTCGACCGCGTTGCGCAGGCCGCTGGCCTTCGGCTCAGTGATGCCGATGCTGTTCACGCCGGCCAAGCCCATGCCCAGAAAAACGGCGTCATAGTCTGTTAGCAATTGCGTCAGCGCCATATCGCGCCCTAAGCGCTGGCCGTGGCGCACGCTGATACCGCCAATCGACAGCAGCCAGGCGACTTCTTTCTGCGCGAAGTCGTCGGTGGTTTTGTAGGTGGCCAGGCCGTATTCATTCAAACCGCCGGCTTTGGGTTGGGCGTCGAAGAGCACCACATCGTGTCCGTGGCGTGCCAGTCCGTGGGCGCAAGCCAATCCGGCTGGGCCTGCGCCAACCACAGCGACTTTCTTGCCCGTGCTGGCCGCGCGGGTGAACAGCGGCGCACCGGGCTTTTGCAGGTAGCTGTCAGTGGCAAACCGCTGCAGCGCGCCGATCTCCACCGGTTTGTCCTCGGAGGTGTTGCGCACACAGGCCTGCTCGCACAGCACCTCGGTCGGGCAGACCCGCGCGCACATGCCGCCCAGGGGGTTGGAATCCAAAATCGTGTGGGCCGCGCCGCGCACATTGCCGTCGGCGATACGCTGGATGAAGCTGGGCACATCGATGCCGGTGGGGCAGGCGGTCTGGCAAGGGGCGTCAAAGCAGTAGTAGCAGCGGTCGGCCTCGTTTTTGGCCTGAAAAACCGTGAGTGGCGGGTGCGCGTCGCAAAAATTGCGCTGGTACTGCGCGGCAGACAAGCGGCCCGGCTGGATACCCGGTGTGGAAACATCGATGGTCATATGCGGTTTTCCGGTCAACTCAGAGTGCACTATTACAGGGCGCTTATTGCCTTTTACCAATTGGTAAAAACCCTAGCGACCAATAGTGCAACATCCGTACCAACCGTGAAAAAATCAACGCCCCCCGCAGCAGAAAAAGTGCCCAAAGTGCGCGCCTCCCGCGAGCAACTGGAGCACGACATCCTGGACGCAGCCAAAAAGCTGTTCGCCCAGCGTGGCTATGGCGGCGTGTCGCTGGACCACATTGCCAAAGCCGTGGGTGCGTCAAAGCAAAACCTTTTGTATTACTTTCCCAGCAAAGAGGCTTTGTACCGGCGGGTGCTGCACGGGGTGCTCGATGTGTGGCTGCTGTACATGGACAACTTGAGCCAGCGCCAGGATGACCCGGAGCTGGCGCTGCGCGAATACATCGCCGGCAAGCTGCGGTTTTCGCGTGAACGGCCGGACGATTCACGCGTCTATGCCAACGAGGTTCTCTCCGGCGCGCCGCTCTTTGCGGCAGAAATAGCGGAACGCGTGGTGCCGTCGCTGCAGGCGGATGTGGCGATTTTCAACCGCTGGGCCGAGCAGGGCCTGTGCCGCGCGGTGGACGGCCAGCACCTCATGATTTTGCTCTGGGCCTCGACCCAGGTCTACGCCGACGGGGCCAGCCAGATCAGCCTGGTGCTGGGCAAACCGGCGCTGGAGCCGCAGGACTTTGCCGACGCGGAATCCTTGATTGTGGACATGGTGCTGCGCACCGTCTTGGTTCCAGCCGCGTGCTAAGGCACTGTTTTGGGTAGCGCCCGGGCGCTTCAGTCCACGCCCAAAATCCGGTGCAGGCGCTTGCTGGTGGTGGTGTATTCCAGGGCCGCAGGACGGTCCGGCGCAATCAGCGCCATCGCGCCGAAAGCGGCGAGTGTGGCTTCGTGGAAACCGCTGAGGATCAACTTTTTCTTGCCGGGATAGGTGTTGATATCGCCCACCGCAAAGATGCCCGCCTCAGAAGTCTGGAAGTTTTCGGTATTCACCGGGATTTGCTTGCGCTCCAACGCCAGACCCCAGCGCGCCAGGGGGCCGAGCTTGGGCGACAGGCCCAGCGCCACCAGCAATTGGTCTACCGCCAGTTCCTGCGTTCCGCCGTCCGGCAGGGCCACCGTGATGCTGGCCAAACGGCCGTTTAATTCCGAGTGGGCAATGGGCTGGCCGGCCACAAACTGCAAGCGACCGCTTGCGATGGCGGCGTGCATGCGCGCCAGCAGGCCGGGTTGCGCTTGCAATTGCGCGCGGCGGTGTAACAAGGTGACGGCAGGCCGATGTTCGGCCAGTTCCAAGGCCCATTCCAGCGCCAAATCGTCACCGCCGAAGACCACTGTTGCCGCATCCGGCGCGCCACAAAGTGCGGATGGGTGGTGGTGCACTTGGGTGCCCGCATAGGGCTGGCAGTCCGCCAAAGGAAAGGCGCGTGGCACAAAGGCACCCGCGCCGGCTGCGATGAACACGGCAGTTGCCACAAACTGGGATCCGCCAGAGGTCGTGATAGCGAACCGGCCATCGGCCTGGCGCTGCAGGCCCTCCACCAATTGACCCAGGTGGAAGCTGGCCTGCATCGGTGCGATCTGCGCTTGCAGGCGCTCCACCAGCTCGCGACCGGTGCATACGCTGAGTGCGGGAATATCGTAAATCGGTTTGTCGGCGTA
>CANIRI010000103.1 GCA_947469815.1 Comamonadaceae bacterium
GATTCGGATAAGGAGGAGCCGCTCAAGAAAAATCCAGAAAAAGAAAAATCATTCAACCCAGCGGTACACCGCCCGGCCCCATCGGGCCGCGGCGGTGCGCAGCTGCATGTACCCGGCCGTTCAGAACGACCAGGCAATCACTATCAGCGCTTGAACTTGGTCGGATCCGCTGGACGCAGGAAGAACTTGTCCAGATAGGCGGCGCTGCTGCCCCAACGGTCAGGACCGACGTTGACCCACTTGTCCGAGTCTTCGCTGCAATCTTCAGGGATGATTTTCTTGACGTCGTCATAGCTGAAGCTGATGGCGTCGACCAGAACCGATTGCATCTTGGGGCCCTGGCCCTGCAAGGTACGCATCATGATGTTCCAGGTCAGCTCGATGTCGTCGCCGGGAGGCCAGACTTGAATCGCCGCGCTGATGAACTTGGGGTTCTTGCGCCAGTAGCACAAGGCACCGACCTCACCGCCGATAGCGATAGGCACCATTTTCCGGCCCGATTGCTTCATGGCACGCAAAACACCCAGCTCGGCTGCCGACTGCACCACGATGCCATCGAGTTGGCCCGGGTTGGTGGCAAGCCACTTCTGCACTTCAGCCTGCGCAACCTGGTCGGTCCACATACCCGCCACGTCACCCACGATCTTCACATCGGGGAATGTGGCCAGTCCGGACTTGATACCGCGGTCTTGCGAATCGGAACCGGAGGTTCCGGGAATACCCTGAACGACCAGCACATTGCCCTTTTTGCCGATTTCGTTACCCAACCAAAGACCCAGGTCCTTGCCGGCAACCTGGTAGTTCACCGACGAGTTCACCGCGTAAGGAGAGGTCAGATAGCCGGTGAACGAGAAGGTGGGAACGCCCTTGTCATAGGCATACTTCACGGTCTGGTTCAGCGCAGTCGGGTTCGAGCAGCACACGATGATCGCGTCCACACCCTGGTCCACCAATTGGCGCATCTGCTGAATTTGCGTTGCATCTTTCAGGTTGGACTGGGTGATGATCACTTCTTTGATCAGGCCGAGTTTTTTCCATTTAGGGATGATGTCGCTTTGCAGACGATCCATGGCCGCCGCGCGCCAGGTGTTACCGGCGTACGAGCTGGCGTAGCCAATGGTCCAGGGCGGGCCTTTTTTGGGTTTCCAATCACGGTAGGCGCTGGCTCCCACGGGCTGCGCTGGATCCAGCACATCCGGGGCGTACAGGCGCTTGGCCACATCGGGTGAAATTTCGTCCAGCCCGGCCGCGCGCGCGAGGCCCGATGCCAGAAGAACGGAGGTGACGCATAGCGTCGCGATTCGCTTCATGCCAAGTTTCATAGTGGTTCCTCATCGTTATCCCGCGATTAACGCGGCAAAGTCTGTGGTGATAGCGGCTGCAATCACCCGCAAACTTTAAGTCCTATTTGCGTAAATATTTGCGCAAATGTTACGCAAAGCATCAGGGTAATCCCGTAATCGATCGAAATACTTTTGAAACAATCGTAGGCAGACCACAAATCACGCGATGATTTTCGCAAAGAACCGGGATTTCTCGGTATATTTCACCTAATTTGCTTTTCTATTGCAGCAAATTTGCACAAATCAATCCGAATTTTGCACAGCATTGCACGCCTTGACGAAACGTGCAGGAAGGGGCCAGGAATACGTTATGGCGAACGGGAAAAAAGAAGTCCGCTTGCAGGATATTGCAACCCAGCTCCGCATGTCGGTTTCAACCGTGTCGCGGGCGCTCGCGGGTCATACCGCCATCAGCGAAGGAACCCGCCTGAGTGTGCAGCAGGCTGCGGCAGCGATGGGCTACAGCGGCTCCAACCAGGGACCGCGCAAGCGCCGCCCCACCACGCGCACCATCGGCGTGCTGGTCAGTGTCTACGAATTCCACAACCGTTTTGTCACCCTGTTGCTGGAAAACATCCACCGCGACTTACTGGACTACGGCTACCACGTGATGGTTTTTCTGGACCCGATCAATTCACCCAATGACATCACCCACCTGTCCAATTTCCGCCCTGTCATGGACGATTACCTGGAAGGAATGATCCTGATGTCCGTCACCACCGACTCGATTCTGGTGGGCGAATTACAGCGACTGGGCATGCCGGTGGTTCTTGCCATGCGTTCGGTGGACAACCCGACGGTGGATGTGATTGAGGCCGACAATGTGCGCGGTGGCGCCGAGGTGGTGAGCCATTTTTACGACCTGGGTCACCGCCGCATTGGTTTGGTTATGGGTACCCAAAAAGCCTCCACCAGCCGGGACCGTGCCCGCGGAGCGCTGGAATTTTTGCGCGAGAAGGGCATACCGCCCGAGGACACCCCGGTGATCTGGGATGCATTCACCTTCGAAACCGGCTACTCCGGGGCCACCCAACTGCTGGACGCGACACCCCGCGTCACCGCCATCATGGCCGGGGCCGACTCCATCGCCATGGGGGTTCTAGAGGCAGCCCGCTGCAAAGGCTTTTCCGTGCCCGGCGACGTATCGGTCGCGGGGTTTGACGATGTGCCGCTTTCGGGCACCAACTTGGTCGGTCTGACAACCGTGCAAAATCGCGCTGCCGAGATGTCACGTGCGACCTGCCGACGCCTGGTGGATCGCCTGCGCTACGGCTCCCTTAACCCGCCCAGCCGCGACATCATGCCGATCCAATTGATGCGCCGCGACACCAGCGGACCCGTTTGATTTCCATAACCATAAAAGCTGCGAGCATGAACACACAAGCATCCCCCCTCACCCACCTGCAAGACCCCAGCCTGATCAAACACCAGGGCCTGATCAACGGCCAATGGGTCAGTGGCAGCAACACCTTCCGGGTGGACGACCCCGCAACCGGCGCTGAACTGGCGCAAGTTGCCAATCTGGGTGCGGCGCAGGCCAATGAGGCCATTGCCGCAGCCAACGCCGCCTGGCCGGCATGGCGCGCCAAAACGGGCAAAGAGCGCGCCAACATTCTGCGCAAATGGTTCGATCTGATCATGGCCAACCAGGACGACCTGGCCCGCATCATGACCGCCGAACAGGGCAAACCCTTTCCCGAAGCCAAGGGCGAAGTGGCCTATGCCGCCAGCTTTGTCGAGTGGTTTGCTGAAGAAGCCAAGCGCGTCAACGGCGAGACCCTGCCCCAGTTTGACAACAGCCGCCGCCTCTTGGTGCTCAAGCAACCGGTGGGCGTGTGCGCGGCCATCACGCCGTGGAACTTCCCCATCGCCATGATCACCCGCAAAGTCGCCCCGGCACTGGCTGCGGGCTGCACGGTGATCATCAAACCCGCCGAACTGACGCCTTTGACGGCGCTGGCCGCTGCCGAGTTGGCCCAGCGTGCCGGTATTCCCGCCGGGGTCTTGAACATGCTGTGCGCCGACGCGGACAACAGCATCGCCATCGGCAAGGTCCTGTGCGCCAGCGACGTGGTGCGGCACCTGAGCTTTACCGGCTCCACTGAAGTGGGCCGCATCCTGATGCAGCAGTGCGCCCCGACCGTGAAGAAGCTCTCGCTGGAACTCGGCGGCAATGCGCCCTTTATCGTGTTTGACGACGCGCACCTGGACAGCGCGGTGGACGGCGCCATGTCCAGCAAATACCGCAACGCCGGCCAGACTTGCGTTTGCGCCAACCGGATTTATGTGCAAGACGGTGTGTACGACGCCTTTGTCGAGAAGTTTTCCGCCAAAGTGCGCGCACTCAAGGTGGGCAACGGCTTTGAAGCCGGCGTCGCGCAAGGCCCGCTGATTGAAGAGGCCGCGCTGCAAAAAGTGGAGCGCCATGTGGCCGATGCGCTGGCCAAAGGCGGCACGCTGGTGACCGGCGGCAAGCGCCTTACAGGCCAATTTTTCGAGCCCACCGTGCTGGCCAACGCCAGCGCCGACATGCTGTGCGCCCGCGAAGAAACCTTTGGTCCGCTGGCCCCGATCTTCCGCTTCCACACGGAAAAAGAAGCGATTGACGCGGCTAACAACACCGAATTCGGTCTGGCCAGCTATTTCTACACCCGCGACATCGGCCGCATTTTCCGCGTCGGCGAGGCGCTGGAGTACGGCATGGTGGGCGTCAACGCCGGCATCATCGCCACCGAGCATGTGCCATTCGGCGGCGTCAAGCAATCCGGCCTGGGCCGCGAGGGCTCGCACCACAGCATGGACGATTACGTCGAAATCAAGTATTTGTGCCTGGGTGATATCCAGGTCTGAACCAGGGCCGCCCCAGCGCTTCGTGGTGCTGGGGTGCGGGGTCCATACCTAGTTGCGCAAGCCCTTGGCCTGGGCTGCCAGCGCGGTGATCCGCGCCCAATCTCCTGCCGCGAGCGCGTCCGCAGGCACCAGCCAGGAGCCACCCACGCAGCGCACATTGGGCAAGGCCAGAAACTGGGGCGCGTTCTCCGGCGTCAAACCACCGGTGGGGCAAAAGTCCACATCAAAAAACGGGCCGCTCCAAGCTTTGAGCATGGCCAAGCCACCGGCTTGCAGTGCTGGGAAAAATTTCAGCTGCTGGTAACCATCGGCCTGGGCTTGCATGATTTCACTTCCGGTGGCCACGCCGGGCAGCAAAGGCAGGCCCAGCGCGCGGCAGGCCTGTCCCAGCGCGCTGGTGTAACCCGGGCTCACCGCGAAGCGCGCACCGGCATTCACAGCGGCCTGCGCATCCGCCTGAGACCGCACGGTTCCCGCACCCAGCACCGCCTCGGGCACCTCCCGCGCTATCGCTTCCATGCAGGCCAGCGCCTGCGGCGTGCGCAATGTCACTTCCAGCATGCGGATGCCGCCGGCCACCAGCGCGCGCGCCATGGGAATCGCATGGGCGACGTCGTGCAAGACGATCACCGGGATCACGGGTGCGTCTTGCATCACGTGCAAAGGGGTCAGGGTGGATGTCATGGGGTTTCTCACTTGTACGGTGTTTTGAATTCGGAATCTACAGCCAGCTGCATGCGCCTTCTTCGGCGCTGAGGGTGTTGCGGCGCATACCGGCGAACAACTCGCGCCCCATGCCGATGCCGTTGGCAGCTTGCAAGGCAGGTGGCATGTGCGCCAGTTCGCGTCCATCCCATTCGACCTGCGGAACCAGCGCTTGCAAGGTGCCGGCCACGGCGTCGAGGCGGACCACATCGCCATCGCGCACGCGCGCCAGCGGACCGCCCATAGCGGCTTCAGGCGACACATGGATAGCAGCCGGCACGTTGCCGGACGCGCCGCTCATGCGCCCGTCGGTGACCAGCGCCACCTGGTAGCCGCGGCCCTGCAAGACCGCCAAAGGCGGCGTGAGTTTGTGCAGCTCGGGCATGCCGTTGGCGCGCGGGCCTTGCCAGCGCACCACGCAGACCACATCGCGGTTCAGCTCGCCCGCTTGGAACGCGGCCTGCAGGGCGTCCTGCGAATCAAACACCCGGCACGGCGCTTCCACCACATGGCGCTCCACCGGAACCGCTGACACCTTGACCACGCTGCGCCCCAGATTACCCGACAGCAGTTTGAGCCCGCCGCTGGCGCTGAAGGGCTGGGACGCAGGACGCACCACGCTGTGGTCGCCGCCCGCGCCCGCCTCGACCCAGGTCAGGCCTGCGGCCGCGTCCGCACGCTGCGGGATGCGGGTGAATGCGCGCAACCCCTCAGGGTGTAAGGTGCGCACGTCGGGGTGCATCAGACCTGCGTCCAACAACTCGCGGATCACGAATCCCGGACCGCCTGCGGCCTGAAACTGGTTCACATCGGCGCTGCCGTTGGGGTAGACCCGCGCCAGCAGGGGCACCACGTCAGACAGCGCCGAGAAATCGTCCCAATCAATCACCATGCCGGCCGCGCGGGCCACCGCGACCCAATGGATCAGGTGGTTGGTGGAACCGCCGGTGGCCAAGAGCGCCACCATGGCGTTGACGATGCAGCGCTCGTCAACCAGTTCGCCAATGGGTGCAGCTCCGTCACCGAGCACGGTGCGCACGGCCTCGCGGGTCAGGTCTTCGCGCAGGGCTTCGCCGGGGTTCACAAAGGCGGTTCCGGGCACATGCAAGCCCATGGCTTCGAGCAGCATTTGGTTGCTGTTGGCGGTGCCGTAAAAAGTGCAGGTGCCCTCGCCGTGGTAGGCGGCAGATTCGGCAGCGAGCAACTCGGCGCGGCCAACCAGACCCTGTGCGGCGCGCTCACGCACCTGGGCTTTTTCTTTGTTGGACAGGCCGGAAGTCATGGGCCCGGCCGGCACAAACACCACCGGCAGGTGGCCGAAATGCAAAGCGCCTATGAGCAGGCCGGGGACGATCTTGTCGCACACACCCAGCATCAGCGCGCAGTCGAACACATCGTGGCTCAGCGCAATAGCGGTGGACATGGCAATGGCGTCGCGGGAGAACAGGCTGAGCTCCATGCCCGGGTTGCCCTGCGTGACGCCGTCGCACATCGCAGGCACGCCACCTGCCACCTGCGCGCTTGCACCATGGCGGCGGGCCTCGTCCTTGATCAGGTCCGGGTAATGCTGCAGCGGCGCATGCGCGGACAGCACGTCGTTGTACGCGTTGACGATGCCGATGTGCGGCGCACGCGCGCCCTGTACCTGCACCACCACGCCAATCGCGTCCAAGCCGCTGGCCCGGCGCTTGTCCGGCTCATCCATGGCCGCAAAAGCGTGGGCGACGTTGGCGCAACCCATGCGCTGCGCACCGGCCGGGCGCGCTGCCATGGCGGCAAGCTGGGACAAATAGGCGCTGCGGGTGGGCGCGCTGCGCTGCACGATGCGCTGCGTGACCGCGGCCACGGCGGGGTGAAGAGAGGGTGATGGCATGGGGAACCTTCCGGGAAACAGCGTGTAACAAAGTTACATGATTGATGGTAACTCGGAAGCGGCCGGCAAAACCGCGCACCAGTTACCCAAGGGTTACCAAAGCCTCCACCATCTCCAGCGTCCCTATACTGAGCGCATGAGCACCATCGCTGACCTGCGTAAAAGTTACGAACGCGCCGAACTGAATGAGGACGCCTCCCACGCCGACCCGCACGCGCAGTTTGCGCAGTGGATGGACGAGGCACTGCGGGCCGAGCTGCCAGAGCCCAACGCCATGACGCTTGCCACCGTGGGCAGCGACTTGCGGCCCTCCACCCGCGTGGTGCTGATCAAAGGCTATGACGCGCGTGGCATCGTCTGGTTCACCAATTACGAGAGCCGCAAGGGGCGGGAGCTGGCGGGCAATCCGTTTGCCGCGCTGCAGTTTCACTGGGTGGAACTGGAGCGCGTGGTGCGCATCGAGGGTGTGGTGGAAAAGGTCAGCGCAGAGGAGTCCGACAGCTACTACGCCAGCCGCCCCTTGGATTCGCGCATTGGCGCCTGGGCCTCGCCGCAAAGCCAGGTGATCACAGGCCGTGGCACGCTGGTGGCCAATGCGGCGCAGTACGCAGCCCGCTTTCTGTTGCAGCCGCCGCGCCCACCGCATTGGGGCGGCTACCGGCTGGTGCCGGACACCTGGGAGTTCTGGCAGGGGCGCAAAAGCCGTTTGCACGACCGCCTGCGCTACCGCAGCGAGGCGCGCGACGCGTCCGGGCAGCCGCACAACTGGGTGCGTGAGCGGCTAGCGCCTTAAGACCGCACTTTGCCGGCCGGTACCGAGGGAGGGCCTCGGACGGCCCGTCGCGGAAGGCTGTACCGGCGCAGGGCTTGCCGCCTCCGCTTCCTCTTGGCAGGCCATGCAATGCGCGGTCTCGGGCATGGCGTCCAAACGCGCCTCCATGATGGGTCCGCCGCACAC
>CANIRI010000104.1 GCA_947469815.1 Comamonadaceae bacterium
ATCACCGGGGGCTGCAGGGTGACGATGCGCGCAATCCGTGACAGGCTGCGTTGCGGATCCGCGTCGTCGCCGCCCGATATGTAGGCAATCTCCCGCTCGCCCAGAATTTGCACGCGGTAGGGGTGGATGTAGTTGAGATAGCCCACCAAATCGGCCCCTGAACGGGCGGCGCGTACGGCCACCTCATCGAAACGCCGCTCAGAGGCGCCCAGTCCGGCGACCCACTGCCAGTGCAGACGGTTACGAAAGGCCTCAAACAGGACATCGGCACTGACAACGGTAGGTTTCATGCGCCTTGTCTACCGGTTGGTGTGCTGGTGCGGGGAAATGCTAAGAGTTCAGCGCTTGGAGCTGGCCGGGCCAGTCCCGGATCAGCGCGTGCAGGGCATCTGCGGTCCCGCTGCGCCGCATGGCCTCCCGGCGCGCTTCGTCGCTCAGGAGCGCGGCAATTTCGGACAGGAGTTCAAGGTGTTTTTGGGTCGCAGCCTCGGGCACCAGCAAAAAAACCAGCAAATCAACGGGTTCGTTATCGGGCGCGTCAAAGCCAATGGCTTGCTCCAACAGAAGCACCGCCGCCAAGGGCAACTTCAAGCCCTTGATGCGGCCATGGGGCACTGCAACGCCGTTACCCAGGCCGGTGGAGCCGAGCCGCTCACGGGAAAACAAGCTGTCTGTCACCAAGGCCCGGCTGAGCCCGTGTTGGGACTCAAATAGGAAGCCCACCTCCTCAAATGCGCGCTTTTTGCTGGCAATGTCGGTCCCGGTCAGGACCTGCTCCAGGGGAAGAATGGCGGCTAGGCGGTTCATAAAGTGCGCGGATTATGCATAGAAAAGCCGCCCATAGGGCGGCTGAAGGGGGGAGGTCCGCGCGCCCCGGGTGGCGGGTTTACATCAGGCGCTTAGGCGCTTCGTGCTGATGGTCCTGCAGCTTGTCCTTGTACCGCACCACCTGGCGGTCTAACTTATCGACCAGGGCGTCGACAGCGGCGTACATATCTTGGTGGGCCGATTGGGCGAACAAATCACCGCCTTTGACATGGATATTGCACTCCACCTGCTGGCGGGTTTCCTTGGCCTTTTGCTTCTCGATCGACAACAGCACCTTGACGTCGACCATCTGGTCAAAATGCCGTATCACACGGTCTAGCTTCTGGATCACGTAGCTACGCAGTGCAGGGCTCACATCGAGGTGGTGTCCGCTAATCGTCAGGTTCATACCGATTCTCCAAGTCTTTCAGGTTGAAATTCCCCGGGCTGCCCCGGAGGCGCTCATGCGAAGGGAGACCAAATCCGCGCGGCCTTTCAGCCCACTGCGCGCCTATTTGCCCACCTTGGCGACCCCTTTGTACCCAGTTTCCCGTCACGCGCCGGTGCCATAATGACGGGCTGCGTCACTTCCGGGAGCGAACCCCTTGAACCCCTACCCCTTACGGTAGCTTTCACACTATTGCGGGCCAGAGTCCTGTCGCCAGAAAGCTATACCTCCTCTCAATGAATCGTGTTGAATCATTGGACTCTGGCCCGCGAACGCTCAGCCCATGCTCAACATATTCACGCTGGCCAATGGCCGGCTATTCCAAGAAGAAATTGATTCGCTAGAGGAGCTCGCCCGGTTTCAGCCAATTTGGGTGGATCTGGAGTCGCCCTCGCCGGAAGAAAAACGCTGGATCAAACAGTACTTCGGTCTGCTGATTCCGGATGACGCGATGGACGAAGACATCGAAGAATCCGCCCGTTTTTACGAAGAAGAAAACGGCGAGTTGCACATCCGCAGCGACTTCTTGATCGCCGATGAAGATGAGCCGCGCACCGTGCGCACCGCCTTCATCCTGAACCTCGTCAACGAGAGTCTCAATAGCAAAGGCGTGCTGTTTTCCATCCACGATGAAGACGTCCCGGTCTTCCGCTTGCTGCGCATGCGCGCGCGCCGCTCACCCGGCCTGATCACCGACGCCAAGGACGTGCTACTCAAGTTGTTTGACATGGACGCCGAGTATTCGGCCGACACGCTCGAAGGCATTTACGACGCGATGGAAAAGGTCAGCAAGAAAGTGCTGGCCGGTAACGTCACCGACGAGATTGCCGGCGAAGCGCTGGCCGCCATTGCGCGCCATGAGGACTTGAGTGGACGCATCCGCCGCAACGTGATGGATACGCGGCGCGCGGTCAGCTTCATGATGCGCTCCAAAATTCTGACCTCCGATCAATTCGAGGATGCGCGCCAAATTTTGCGCGACATCGATTCACTCGACTCGCACACCGCGTTTCTGTTTGACAAGATCAACTTCTTGATGGATGCCACGGTCGGTTTCATCAACATCAACCAGAACAAGGTCATCAAGATTTTTTCGGTGGCCAGCGTGGCGCTGCTGCCGCCCACCTTGGTCGCCAGCGTGTACGGCATGAACCTGAAGTTCCCGGAATTGCTGTTCTTGGGGGAATGGAGCTACCCCTACACGGTGGCGCTGATGGTCTTTAGCGCCGCACTGCCCATGTGGTACTTCGGTAAACGCGGTTGGCTTAAGTAGGCCGGTTGCGCGTATCAATCGCGCAAGGCGCGGCGCAGGATTTTGCCGACCGGAGTTTTGGGCAACTCGGTGCGGAATTCAATGAATTTAGGTTGCTTGTAGCCCGTGAGGTTGGCGCGGCAATGGGCGCGCACCGCATCTTCGGTCAGGGATATGTCATGTTTGACCAGCACCAACTTCACCGCCTCCCCGGTCAGCACATCCGGCACACCCACGCAGGCGCATTCGCGCACACCCGGCAATTCCGAAACCAGATCCTCTAACTCGCTGGGAAACACATTGAATCCGCTGACCAGAATCATGTCCTTCTTGCGGTCCACAATGGTGAAGAAGCCGCGCGCGTCCATGACGCCGATGTCGCCCGTTTTCAGGTAGCCGTCGGCGGTCATGACTTTGGCGGTCTCGTCCGGCCGCTGCCAGTAACCCGCCATCACCTGCGGGCCTTTGACGGCGATCTCGCCCGGCTGGCCCAGGGCCACCTTGTGACCTTCGTCGTCCAGAAGTTTGACCCAGGTATTGGGCAGCGGCGGGCCGATGCTCCCATCATGCGACGTGATGTCAGCCGGGTTGCAGCAAACGCTGGGAGAGGTTTCGCTCAAGCCATAACCCTCGCAAATCGCACAGCCGGTTTTCTCCAGCCATTGCCGCGCCACGCCACGCAGCACGGCGGTACCACCGCCCACGCTGCTGGTCAGGTGGCTCCAATCCACGCGCCCAAAATCCGAATGATTCACCAAGGCACTGAAGAGTGAGCTGACCGCCGGAAAGGTGTGGATGCGGTGCGGTGCGAGCGCCTTCAACACCGCCGGAATATCGCGCGGGTTGGGGATCAAAATCGTTTTACCGCCCAGACGCAAGCTCAGCATCATGCTGATGGTGAAGGCAAAAATATGGTACAGCGGCAAGGCACACACGCCCGTCGGTTGCTCGCCCGCAGGAATACGGCGCATGGCCGGAAGATTCCAGGCTTCGGACTGCAGCACATTTGCGACTAAATGCCGGTGTAACAGCACCGCACCTTTGGACACGCCGGTGGTGCCGCCGGTGTACTGCAAGACCGCCACATCGTCGGGCCCGATGACGGGTTTGGTGAAGCTGCCCCTGCGCCCCTGCGCGATCGCTGCGTTGAAGCGCACCATCGCAGGTAGCTGGAACTCCGGCACCATGCCCTTGACTTTGCGCACCACCCAATTCACCACCGCACCTTTGACAGGCCCCAGCAAATCACCCATCGCGCAGACCACCACATGCGCCACGCCGGTGTTCGCCACGCATTTCTCCAGGGTACTGGCAAAGTTTTCCAGAATGACAATCGCCTTAGTGCCGGAGTCCTTGAGCTGGTGCTCCAGCTCGCGCGCGGTGTACAGCGGATTCACATTCACCAGCACATATCCCGCACGCAGAGTCGCAGCAACCGCCACGGGGTACTGGGGCACGTTGGGCATCATGATGGCCACGCGATCGCCGCGCGCCAGACCCAGGCCCTGCAGGTAGGCCGCAAAGCCAGCGCTCAGGTCCGCCAGTTCGGCGTAAGCCAGGTCCCGACCCATGAAATGGAAGGCCGCGCGCTCGGCATAGCGCGTAAAGCTCTCCTCCATCAATGCCACCAGCGAGGGATAGACCCCCACATCGACATCCGCCGGAACGCCGGGCGGGTAATGGCTTAACCAGATGCGCTCGGTCATGGAATGATCCAGCGCCGCGCCAAAGGCGCCTCTACTCGATAGCCTTCACCATATCTTCCACGACCTTCTTCGCGTCGCCAAAGACCATCATGGTTTTGTCCATATAGAACAGTTCGTTGTCCAGACCGGCGTAACCGGCTGCCATAGAGCGTTTGTTGACGATGATGGTCTTGGCCTTGTAGGCTTCCAGAATAGGCATGCCATAAATAGCGCTGCCCTTGATCATGGCCGCAGGGTTGACCACGTCGTTCGCACCCAGAATGATGGCGACGTCGGCCTGGCCGAATTCGCCGTTGATGTCTTCCATCTCAAACACCTGGTCGTAAGGGACTTCTGCCTCGGCCAGCAGCACGTTCATGTGGCCGGGCATACGGCCGGCAACCGGGTGGATCGCGTATTTGACGGTGATGCCGTGCTCGGTGAGTTTGTGCGCCAGTTCTTTGACCGCATGCTGCGCCCGCGCCACCGCCAAACCGTAGCCCGGAACGATGATCACGGTCTCTGCATTGCTGAGCACAAACGCAGCGTCGTCGGCGCTGCCGCTCTTGACCGCGCGCTGTTCGGTTGAGCCCACTGCCACGCCCGTCTCGCCGCCAAAGCCACCCAAAATCACATTCAAGAATGCTCGGTTCATCGCCTTGCACATGATGTAGCTCAGGATCGCGCCCGAGGAGCCCACCAAGCTACCCGCAATGATCAGCATGCTGTTGTTCAGACTGAAGCCGATGCCGGCAGCCGCCCAGCCCGAATAGCTGTTGAGCATAGAAACGACGACGGGCATATCGGCGCCACCAATCGGGATGATGATCAGCACGCCCAGCACAAATGACAAGGCCAGCATGCCTAGGAAGGCATTCCAGTCGCCGGTGAACATGAACACCAAGCCCAGGCCCAGCGTCAGCAAGCCCAGCGCCAGATTGACCATGTGTTGTCCAGCGAATACCACCGGAGCGCCCTGGAACAAGCGGAACTTGTAGCTACCCGACAACTTGCCAAATGCGATCACCGAACCGCTGAAGGTGATCGCGCCAATGGCCGCGCCCAGGAACAACTCCAAACGGTTGCCCACCGGAATATCCAGCGTACCCGTACCAGCGCCCGTGATGCCGAATGCAGCGGGTTCGACCACGGCTGCCACAGCGATAAACACCGCCGCCAAACCGATCATGCTGTGCATGAAGGCGACCAGTTCGGGCATCTTGGTCATCTCGACCCGTTGGGCCATCACCGCACCAGCGGCACCGCCGACCAGCAAGCCCAACAAAACCCAGCTCAAACCATCGGCCTGGCCGGCCAAATTGACAATCAGCGCAGCGGTGGTCAACACCGCAATAGCCATACCGGCCATGCCGAACATATTGCCCCGGATGGACGTGGTGGGATGGCTCAGGCCTTTGAGGGCCTGGATGAAGCAGATGCTGGCCACCAAGTACAGCAGGGTCACCAAATTCATGCTCATGATTGGGCTCCTGCGGCGGGTGCTTTTTTCTCTTTCTTGCGGAACATCTCGAGCATGCGCCGCGTCACCAAAAAGCCGCCGAACACATTGACCGCCGCCAGCGCCACCGCCAGCACGCCCATGGTTTTACCCAGGGGTGTCACGGTCAGGGCCGCTGCGAGCATCGCTCCCACAATGATGATGGCCGAGATCGCATTCGTGACCGCCATCAGCGGCGTATGCAAAGCGGGCGTGACGGTCCAGACCACGTGGTAACCCACGTAAATGGCCAGCACGAAAATAATCAAATTGGTAATGGTGGGATCGACTTGCATATAAGTTTCAGGCTCGGATTCAGAAAAAAAACTGCAGGTGTACGGCGGACCTTGCGGCCTTAAGCGCGGGTCACCGCACCGCCATGGGCCACCAGACAGGCCGCAACAATGTCGTCTTCCAGATTGAGGTGGAAGGCCGCCTCTTTGGTGGTGACCAGCTTCAGAAAGTCCAGCACATTGCGGGAATACAGCGCCGACGCATCAGCGGCCACCAGCGCGGGCAGATTGGTCTCGCCGACCAGCGTCACACCATGCGCCTGCACGGTGCGGCCGGCCTGCGTGAGCACGCAGTTACCCGCGACGCCGTCAGCCGCCTTGCCTGCAGCCAAATCAACAATCACCGAACCCGGCTTCATGCTTTTGACCATCTCCTCGGTCACCAAAACCGGTGCGGCCCGACCGGGAATCAGCGCGGTGGACACCACCACATCGGCCAGTGCCACGCGCTTGGCTACCTCGACCTTTTGTCGGTCCAGCCAACTCTGTGGCATAGGCCGGGCATAGCCACCCACGCCTTCGGCAGCCTCGCGCTCTTCCGCGGTGTCAAACGGCACATCAATGAACTTGGCACCCAGCGACTCGACTTGTTCCTTGACGCTGGGACGCACGTCGGATGCCTCGATCACCGCGCCCATGCGCTTGGCTGTGGCAATCGCCTGCAAGCCGGCTACGCCGACGCCCAGAATGACGATGCGCGCGGCCTTGACGGTGCCCGCTGCGGTCATCAGCATGGGGAAGAAGCGTTGGTACTTATCAGCCGCCAACATGATGGCTTTGTAGCCGGCAATATTGGCCTGCGAGGACAGCACATCCATGCTTTGAGCCCGCGTGGTGCGCGGGGCGGCTTCCAGCGCAAACGCGCTCAGGCCAGCGAGCGCCATCTGCTGCAAACCACCTTTGTCAAAGGGGTTGAGCATGCCGACCAAGGCGGAGCCGGCCTGCATCATTTTCAGTTCATCCGCATGGGGGGCCGCGACCTTCAGCACCATCTCACTGCCCAACGCTTCAGCGGCGCTGCACAGTTCGGCACCAACGGCCTGGTAGGCGGCATCGGTCACGCTGGATGCCAAGCCGGCACCAGTCTGAACGCGTACACGATGTCCCGCTGCGACCAACTTTTTCACGGTCTCGGGCGTGGCGGCAACGCGGGTCTCCCCCGCTAAGGTTTCGGCGGGTACGCCAATCTGCATGAATAACTCCTTGGAAACGCCTGTGCGGCGCGAACTTGTTCCAAGCTTACATGAGTTTGACCGTTTCACCCCCGGCAACAAGGGCACCGCACCTAGGGAAATACCCCGACTGTTGCGGCGATGCGCGTCGACTGGACCCGTCTGCTGCGCATGGGATGATTGCTGCCGCATATCTGTAAAGCTGATTGCACACACCAAGTCATCAGCGCGCGTTGACATATCGATACCAAAGTGAGTCCCATGTCTTTATCCGAACGCTGGAAACCCAGCACCACCGTAGCCGCCGTGATCGAGCGTGAAGGCCGTTTTTTACTGATTGAAGAACACACGCCCGAAGGCCTGCGCCTGAACAACCCTGCCGGCCACCTGGACCCGGGCGAATCACCACAAGAAGCTTGCGTGCGTGAAGTGCTGGAAGAGACCGCGCATGTGTTCACCCCCAGCGCCTTGCTCGGCATTTATTACGGCCGCTTCCAGCGCCCACCGAGCGACGCGTGGCCGCAGGGCGAAGACATCAGCTATATGCGCTTTGCGTTTTGCGGCAGCGTGG
>CANIRI010000105.1 GCA_947469815.1 Comamonadaceae bacterium
CATCCGCTTGCGCAACAAATCGAGCACCGGCGCCTGGCAGGGCCAGCAATATGCCCTTCAGATCCCCGGCCTCGCCCAGTTGGCGTTGCCCTTGATAGGCCGGGTGGCGGCCGGCTCCCCCATCCTGGCCCAAGAACACGTGGACCAGACCTATTACGTGGAAAACAGCCTGTTCCAGCGCCAGCCCGACTACCTGCTCAAAGTGCGCGGTATGTCCATGCGCGACGCGGGCATCATGGACGGTGATTTGCTGGCGGTGCAAGCCACCAAAGAAGCCAAAAACGGCCAGATCGTGGTGGCGCGTCTGGGTGAAGAAGTCACGGTCAAGCGCTTTCGGCGCAACAAGCAGCAGATCGAATTGCACCCCGAAAATCCGGACTACCAAATCATCGTGGTGGAGCCGGGCGACCCCTTCGAGATCGAAGGTCTGGCCGTCGGTCTGATCCGCAACACCATGCTGATGTGAGCTGACGCTTCGCCGGTGATGAGCGACCCCGAAGATTTCACCGGCACCCGGTCCGTACCGGCGCAGCATGCTGTTGACGCCCAAGCGCTAGGTGACTGGCTGACGCGCAACGTCAAAGGGTTTGCCGGGCCGCTGGCGCTGGAGTCCTTCAAAGGCGGGCAGTCCAATCCGACGTACAAATTGTCCACACCCGGCGCGACCTACGTGCTGCGCAGCAAACCGGCAGCCAAGGCGCTGCTGCTGCCTTCGGCCCACGCGATTGAGCGCGAATTCAAAGTCATGCAAGGCTTGCATGGCACCGGAGTTCCGGTGCCCCGCATGCTCGGCTTGTGCGAAGACGAATCGGTCATCGGACGCGCCTTTTATGTCATGGAGTTCATAGAGGGCCGTGTCTTTTGGGACCAGTCGCTGCCAGACTGTTCGCAGCAGGAACGCGCTGCTATTTACGACGAGATGAACCGTGTGATCAGCAGCCTGCACCGCGTCGCGTATGCCGAACACGGGCTGGCGGACTACGGCCGCCCCGGCAATTATTTCGAGCGGCAGATCGGTCGTTGGAGCAAGCAGTACGCGGCCTCGGTGACACAGCCTATGGCGGAGATGGACAGCCTGATGGCATGGTTGCCCACCCATATTCCGGCAATGGCGCGGGCCGAGGGCATGACCCGCATCGTGCACGGCGATTTCAGGCTCGACAACCTGGTTTTTCATCCCACCCAACCTCGGGTCGTTGCGGTGCTGGATTGGGAACTCTCCACCCTGGGCCATCCCTTGGCCGACTTCAGCTACCACGCCATGGCCTGGAATATCGCGCCTGGCGACTTCCGGGGCATCCACGGCCTGGACCTTGCCGGCCTGGGCATCCCGGAACAAACCTCTTACCTGGCGCGCTATTGCGAACGAACCGGCCTGGTGACCCTGCAAGATCTGCAGGCCGACTGGAACTTCTACATGGCCTACAACCTATTCCGCATGGCAGCCATTTTGCAAGGCATCGCCAAACGGGTCGAAGACGGAACCGCCGCCAACGCGCAGGCCTTGCGGGCCGCTGCCGGTGCCCGGCCCCTGGCGCGGCTGGGCTGGCAATTCGCGCAGCAGGCCTGAGGCCCGGCGTGCCGCAGGTATAAGCTCGCAGGCGCAACGACGCACGGTTGATTCAGCTATTTTTCAGGACCCGCCATGGACTTCGACTACTCCGATAAAACCAAAGCGTTGCAGCTGCGCCTGCAAGCCTTCATGGACGCCCACGTGTACCCGGCCGAAGCCGCCATCGCGCAAGAAATTGCGGCCAACACCACTGCGGGCAAGCGCTGGACGCCGCTGCAAACCATCGAGCGGCTCAAGCCCCTGGCGCGGCAGGCGGGTTTGTGGAATCTGTTTTTGCCGGTGGACAGCGCGCAGGCCGCCGGCTTCTCAGGCGCAGGCCTGAGCAACCAGGAATACGCCCCGCTGGCCGAAATCATGGGGCGCGTGCTCTGGGCCAGCGAAGTTTTCAACTGTTCCGCGCCCGATACCGGCAACATGGAAACCATTGCCCGCTTTGGCTCTGAGGACGCCAAACGCCGCTGGCTCAAGCCGCTGCTCGACGGTGAAATCCGTTCCGCCTTTGCCATGACCGAACCCGACGTGGCCTCCAGCGATGCCACCAACATCGCCACCCGCATCGAGCGCGATGGAGATGACTATGTGATCAACGGGCGCAAGTGGTGGATCTCGGGCGCGGGTGATCCGCGCTGCGCGATCTACATCCTGATGGGGAAAACCGATCCGCAGGCAGCCCGCCATTCCCAGCAAAGCATGGTGCTGGTGCCGGCCAACACACCGGGTATCACAGTGCTGCGCCCGCTGCATGTAATGGGCTATGACGACGCGCCGCACGGGCACATGGAAATCCTGTTTGAGAACGTGCGCGTACCAGTGGGCAACATCATGCTCGGCGAGGGGCGCGGTTTTGAAATAGCCCAAGCCCGCCTGGGCCCGGGGCGCATCCACCACTGCATGCGCCTGATCGGGTTAGCGGAGCGCGCTTTGGAATTGATGTGCCGCAGGGCATCCAGCCGCACCGCGTTTGGCAAACTGGTGTCGGCCCAAGGCGTCACGCAAGAGCGGATTGCGGAGGCGCGCTGCAAAATCGACATGGCCCGCCTGCTCACGCTCAAAGCCGCCTGGATGATGGACACGGCAGGCAACAAGTCCGCGCGCAATGAAATCGCCATGATCAAAGTGATTGCGCCCAAAATGGCCTGCGACATCATTGATTGGGCCATGCAGGTGCACGGCGGCGGCGGCATGTGCGACGACTTTCCGCTGGCCTACAGCTACGCCAGCGCCCGCACCCTGCGTTTTGCCGACGGCCCCGACGAGGTCCACCGCAACGCGATTGCCAAAGCTGAACTGGGCAAGTACACGCCCGCTTGAACAGGGTTGCGGCTGGCGCCGCAGCAGACAGTTTCGGCTAGCGCAGCAGCCGGAGTTTCGGCTGACGCCTCAGTGCAAATGGCGCGGCTTGCGGCCACCGCTGCCATGGCCTGAGCCAAATCCACCGCTGCCGCGCGGCGGCTTGCCCAAGTCCAGCGAGCTGACCAGTGCGTCAAAGCGTTTGGCAAAGAGTTTGTCCACTTCGGCCACCACATCGCCAAGCTCGGCGCCGTCAAAGTGGCGTTCCATCAGCTGCACCACGTCATTGACCAGCAGGTCGCGTTGTACCTGCATGATGGCTTGCGGGTTGGGGCCGACAAAGAGCATCACAAAATCGTCGCGTGACTCGCCTTCGCTGTCTTCGTCGGCGTCAAACTCCGCGTCGTAGAAAGTGACTTCAATGGCCGCGCCCGCCTGGGCGATTTCGTTGAGGTTCATGCAGAACTCGTCGAGCACCTGGCGGAAGTCATCGTCACCGGGAACCGTCCAACACAGCTGCAAAACCTGGTCGCGTGTTTCAAACACCATGCCGGGCTCGTCTTCGTAGACGCTGCCGGCACCGGCAGCAAAAGAGCGCGCACCGGCGTATTTCCACAATGGCTTGACCGCATCTTCCACCTGCTTGGCACGAACTTCGGGCAAGAGCGCAATCTGCCCGTGGACATGGATTTCAAAAGGGGCGTTGTTGCGTGGCATGGTTGGGGTCGGTGTGCGTTGCCAAGACCGGCGTCTTGAAAGGCCTCTATCCTAAACCTTAGTCCAGCATGCGCCCTGGCGGGGCAGCCGAACGGCTAGCCTCATGCGCGGTAGCCGTACAACCAGGGCATATCCAGCGCACGCACGCCCAAGGCACGCATCCCGAGGTCACGAATGCCAGCACGCAGGCCCGTGCTGTGGAACCACACACCGTTGCGCGCCGCACGCTGTTGCACGCGGGCATTTCTTTGCCAACGCGCGTTGGCATAGGCCTGCACCGCCTGGGCTACGCCGATACCAGGGCGGGAGAGCGCACGCGCCAGGCACCAACTGTCCTCCAGCGCCATGCCAGCCCCTTGTGCGAGATAGGGCCGCATGGGGTGCGCCGCGTCACCCACCAGCGCAATGCGTGCCGCACCCATCAGCGCTGCGCTGCGCAGGGGCGGACGATCGAACATCGTCCAGGACTGCCAACCCCCCATGGCCTGTACCAGGTCACGCAACACCGGTGCGGCACCATCCATACCCGCCGCAACCGCCTCGGGGGTCGCCGGCTGGCTCCAGTTGTCCGACTCCCCCTCACCGGCTCCGTGTACAACCACCACCGCGTTCAGCCACGCGCCACCCCGCACCGGGTACGTCACCACATGGAACTGCGGCCCCAGCCAGGCCGTCACCACGGCGCTGCGCAGGTCCTCGGGCAGATCCGCCTGCGGCATCAAGGCGCGATAGGCGATATGTCCGGTCGCGCTGGGCGGCGTGTCATGCAGAACCTGGCTGCGCAGCTTGCTCCACAAGCCGTCCGCCCCGGCCATGCACTCGACCCGGCGCACCACGCCGCCCGCGGTGCTGAATTGCACCGCGCTGCTGTCCTGCTGCGCTGACTCGATGTGGCAAGCCAGATAAAGACTGGCCCCGGTCTGCGCCTCAAGCGCCGTCAGCAAAATGTGGTGCAGGTCCGCGCGTGCGAGCGTGGCATACGGCGCGCCATAGCGTGTTTGGGCCTGTTCTCCCAGGGGCAGGACGCCGAGCAAGCGCGCGTCGATACCGCTGCGAACCTGCAACTCGGCAGGAAAAGCTGCCACCGCACGCAGAGCGGACTCCAATCCCAAGTCGTGCAAAACGCGGGTGGCGTTGGGGCCCAGTTGTATCCCGGCCCCCACGGGGGCGAACGCTTGCACCTGCTCAAAGACCTGTACCCGATGGCCTGCGCGGGCACACGCCAGTGCCGTAGCCAGTCCGGCCACCCCGGCGCCGACCACGGCAATGCTGCGAACGGGTGCGGACACGCTTATTCCATGCGCCAAATGGATTGGGGTTTGAAGCCCAGATCGGCCGCCTTGCCCTTGCGGGCACGGGCGGCACGGGCGTTGTTGAGGCTGCGGATTTCCAGCGTCTCGCTGCGCACCTTGCCCCCACGGCCCAGGCCGTCTATGCGCACGCTGCGGCTGTAGGCAGCGGCACCGGCGAGTGTGTCTTTTGCTTCCAGGGCCAGCAGCATCAAGCCGCGCCCGCCGGTAGCCATGGACTTGAGCTCAGCGAGCTCGAATGTCAGGATGCGTCCGCCGGTGGATGCGCAGGCCACATGGCTGGCACCATCGGCTACGGACGGTGCGCAAACGGACTCGCCGGCGTTGCAGCTGATAAACGCCTTGCCCGCGCGCTGGCGCGAAACCAGGTTGCCCACCGTCGCCAAAAAACCGTAGCCCCCGCTGCTGCTCAGCAGCAGGTTCAAGGACGCCGCCCCGGCAAAGTAATGCAGGATCTGGGTGCCGGCTTCGAGTTCGATCAGGCTGGTGATCGGCTGGCCGTCGCCGCGCCCGCCCGGAAGGGACGCCACCGGTACCGAGTAAACCCGCCCTTGCGAACCAAAGGCCAGCAGCGTGTCCACGCTGCGGCAGGCAAAGGTGGCGTACAAGGCATCACCCGCCTTGAAGGCCAGCGTATCCGCGTCCACCTCGTGGCCCAGGCGCGAACGGACCCAGCCTTTTTCACTCACCACCACGGTGACCGGCTCGTCCACCACGCGGACCTCCACCACAGACTTTTTCTCGGCCTGGATCAGGGTGCGGCGCGGGTCGGCAAAGGTCTTGGCGTCGGCTTCAATTTCCTTGACCATCAAGCGCCGCAAGGCCGCCGGACTGCCCAATATTTCTTCGAGCTTTTTCTGCTCGTCGCGCAATTCTGAGAGCTCCTGCTCGATCTTGATCGCCTCCAGCCGCGCCAGTTGGCGCAGGCGGATGTCCAAAATATCTTCGGCCTGACGCTCGGAGAGGCGAAAGCGCGCCATCAGCGCAGCGCGCGGCTCATCCGACTGGCGGATGATGGCGATCACTTCGTCGATATTGAGCAGCACCAGTTGGCGGCCCTCGAGGATATGGATGCGATCCAGCACCTTGCCCAGGCGGTGGCGCGCGCGCCGCTCGATGGTGGTCTGGCGGAACGCAATCCACTCCGTCAACATTTGCCGGAAGGACTTTTGCGTGGGCACACCGTCCAGCCCCACCATGGTCAGGTTGATAGGCGACGATGTTTCCAGGCTGGTATGCGCCAGCAGCGCGGTGATCAACTCGGTTTGTTCGATGCGGCTGGTCTTGGGCTCGAATACCAGCCGCACCGCCGCGTCTTTGTTGGACTCATCGCGCACCACATCGAGCACAGCCAGGACGCTGGCTTTGAGCTGGCTTTGGTCCTGGCTCAGGGCTTTTTTGCCGGCCTTGATTTTGGGGTTGGTGATCTCCTCAATCTCTTCGAGCACCCGCTGCGTGCTCACGCCCGGCGGGAGCTCGGTCACCACCAGCTGCCACTGGCCGCGCGCCAGGTCTTCGATCTTCCAACGCGCGCGCACTTTGAGCGAGCCGCGACCGGTGCGGTAGGCGTCAGCGATGTCCGTGGCTGCGCTGATGATCTGCCCGCCACCCGGGAAGTCGGGCCCTGGCACCAGCGTCAGCAATTCTTCGTCCGAGGTCTTGGGGTTTTTGACCAGCGCCACGCAAGCGTCGGCGATCTCGCGCAGGTTATGGCTGGGAATTTCGGTAGCCAGGCCCACGGCAATGCCGCTGGCGCCGTTGAGCAGCGTGAACGGCAGTCGCGCTGGCAACTGGCGCGGCTCCTCGGTCGAGCCGTCGTAGTTGGGCACAAAGTCCACCGTGCCCTGGTCGATCTCATCGAGCAGCAGGCTGGTGATTTTGGCCAGCCGCGCCTCGGTGTAGCGCATGGCCGCCGCGCCGTCGCCGTCGCGCGAGCCGAAGTTGCCCTGGCCGTCAATCAGCGGGTAGCGCTGCGAAAAATCCTGCGCCATGCGCACCAGCGCGTCGTATGCCGCCTGGTCGCCGTGCGGGTGAAAGCGGCCCAGCACATCGCCCACCACGCGCGCGCTTTTCACCGGCTTGGCCCCGGTATTGCCATTGGCACCGCCAAAGCCCAGACCCATGCGCGACATGGAATACAAAATCCGGCGCTGGACCGGCTTTTGCCCATCGCACACATCAGGCAGCGCGCGGCCTTTGACCACGCTCAAGGCGTATTCCAGGTAGGCGCGCTGGGCGTAGGTGGCCAGGTTCAGTTCATCGTCACCCGCAGGGTCAAGGGCACTGGGTGGGGGTGTCAGCAAGTCGCTCATATATCAATCTCAATCGTGCTGCCATGCAGCTCCATCAGTTCGCGCCGGGCGCCGGCTTCGCCCTTGCCCATGAGCTTGGTCATCAGGGCCTCGGTAGAGCCAAAGTCAATAGCGCCCAAAGCCACAGGCAGCAGGCGGCGGGTGTCGGGGTTCAGGGTGGTGTCCCACAGTTGCTCGGCGTTCATCTCGCCCAGACCTTTAAAGCGGCTGATGCTCCACGCGCCTTCGCGCACGCCTTCTTTGCGCAATTTATCCAGCAAGGCGGTTAGTTCGCCCTCGTCTAGCGCATAGGCTTTGGATGCTGGCTTTTTGCCGCGCGCGGGTGCATCGACGCGAAACAAGGGAGGACGTGCTACGTAAACATGCCCCGCCTCGATCAGCTTGGGGAAGTGGCGGAAAAACAGGGCGAGCAGCAGCACCTGGATGTGCGAGCCGTCCACGTCGGCGTCGCTCAGGATGCAAACCTTGCCGTAGCGCAGGCCGCTCATGTCCGGCGCGTCGTTGGGACCGTGGGGATCG
>CANIRI010000106.1 GCA_947469815.1 Comamonadaceae bacterium
CTTTACCGCCGGACTGGCGCACAAACTTGCCTTCGGAGTCTTCCACGGTCTTGCGGATGGTCTCGCGATATGCAACCTGGGGCTTGCCCACGTTGGCCTCGACACCGAACTCGCGCTTCATGCGGTCCACGATGATTTCAAGGTGCAACTCACCCATACCGGCGATGATGGTCTGGCCGGATTCTTCATCGGTCTTGACGCGGAAGGACGGATCTTCCTGGGCCAGGCGGGACAGGGCAATGCCCATCTTTTCCTGGTCGGCCTTGGTCTTGGGCTCTACGGCCTGGGCGATAACCGGCTCCGGGAAAATCATGCGCTCCAAGGTGATGATGGCCGATGGGTCGCACAGGGTTTCGCCCGTGGTCACATCTTTCAAACCGACGCAAGCAGCGATGTCGCCTGCGCGGATTTCGTCCACTTCTTCGCGGTTGTTCGCGTGCATTTGCACGATACGACCGATGCGCTCTTTCTTGCCGCGCACCGGGTTGTAAACGCTATCGCCCTTTTTCAACACGCCGGAGTACACGCGCACAAAGGTCAGCTGTCCGACAAACGGGTCGGTCATCAGCTTGAAGGCCAGTGCAGAGAATTTTTCGCTGTCATCGGCCTTGCGATGGGCTTCTTTTTCGTCTTCATCAAAGCCGGGCACCGGAGGCACGTCCAAGGGCGAAGGCATGAGCTCGATGACGGCGTCCAACATGCGCTGCACGCCTTTGTTCTTGAATGCCGTACCGCACAGCATGGGCTGAATTTCGGTGGCGATGGTGCGCACGCGCAAACCGTGGGTGATTTCTTCTTCGGTCAGATCGCCTTCTTCCAGGTACTTGTTCATCAGCTCTTCTGACGCTTCGGCAGCGGCTTCTACCATCTTCTCGCGCCACTCTTTCGCGAGCGACAGCAACTCAGCGGGGATTTCGCGGTATTCGAATTTCATACCTTGCGAAGCCTCGTCCCAGATGATGGCCTTCATCTTGCGCAGGTCCACCACACCGGTGAAATTCTCTTCTGCGCCGATGGGGATCACGATGGGAATCGGGTTGGCCTTCAGGCGCAGTTTCATCTGGTCGACGACCTTGAAGAAATTGGCACCGGTGCGGTCCATTTTGTTGACAAATGCCAAACGCGGCACTTTGTACTTGGTGGCCTGACGCCACACGGTTTCTGATTGGGGCTGAACGCCACCCACCGCGCAATACACCATACAAGCGCCGTCGAGCACGCGCATGGAACGCTCCACCTCAATGGTGAAATCCACGTGTCCGGGGGTGTCAATGATGTTGATGCGGTGCTCAGGGAAAGATGTGTCCATCCCTTTCCAGAAACAGGTGGTGGCAGCAGAGGTGATCGTGATGCCCCGCTCCTGCTCCTGCTCCATCCAGTCCATGGTGGCTGCACCGTCATGCACCTCGCCGATTTTGTGGTTCACACCGGTGTAGAACAGAATGCGTTCGGTGGTGGTGGTTTTACCGGCGTCAATGTGCGCGGAGATACCAATATTGCGGTAGCGCTCAATAGGAGTTGTGCGAGCCATGGTGCGTCCTTAATGTGTCAAATGGGGTCGGCGCACAGGGCGCCTTGCAATCGGATTCGCAGTGTGAGCATGTCGTGTGACAGCGCGCAGGCACCGTCACGATCCGCGCACTGCGGTCCCTTGCGAATACTTTAGAAACGGAAGTGCGAGAAGGCCTTGTTAGCCTCTGCCATGCGGTGCACTTCATCCCGCTTTTTCATGGCGCCGCCGCGACCTTCAGTCGCCTCAAGTAACTCATTGGCCAAGCGCAGCGCCATCGACTTTTCACCGCGCTTGCGGGCGGCTTCCTTAATCCAGCGCATCGAGAGCGCCAGACGGCGCACGGGACGCACTTCAACCGGAACCTGGTAGTTGGCACCACCGACACGGCGGGACTTGACCTCGACCATGGGCTTGACATTGTTGATCGCAACCTCGAACGCTTCGAGCGGATCTTTGCCGGGGTGCTTTTTCTCGATCTGCTCGAGTGCGCCGTAAATAATGCGCTCGGCGACGGCCTTTTTGCCGCCCTCCATGATGACGTTCATGAACTTGGAGAGTTCGACATTGCCGAATTTTGGATCCGGCAGTATTTCCCGCTTGGGAACTTCGCGACGACGTGGCATTTTTTCACCTCTTTGCTTCAGTTGGCGCTCTTGCGAACGCCGCGGGAGCCATCAGACTCCCACTTACTCGACCCACGCAAACTATTTCACGCTTCGGGCCATAACACCCGGGAACCGCGCCACGCAATCCCCGGAACTAAAAATCAACCGGCTTTTACTTGGCCTTGGGCTTCTTCGCGCCGTATTTGGAACGCGACTGCTTACGGTCTTTGACGCCCTGCAAGTCCAGCGATCCGCGCACGATGTGGTAACGCACACCGGGCAAATCCTTGACTCGACCACCGCGCACCAGAACCACACTGTGCTCCTGCAGGTTGTGGCCTTCGCCGCCGATATAGGAAATCACCTCAAAGCCATTGGTCAGACGCACCTTGGCAACCTTGCGCAACGCAGAATTGGGCTTCTTTGGGGTTGTGGTGTAGACGCGGGTGCAAACGCCACGACGCTGCGGCGAATTTTGCATAGCGGGGCTCTTCGATTTGATCGTTTCGACCTCACGCCCTTGGCGCACTAACTGGTTGATGGTTGGCACGAAAGCCTCCTAAAAATGGCCCGCAATAGGGGCCCGGCAAACAATATTCAGCGGCAAGGACGCAAACGGCGCATAGAGCGCTGAGCGACCCCTTACGCAGGGGAAAGCCCGCGAGTATATCAGCGGGCCAGCGGGCGCAACGGGTTTCTGGCTGGAATTGAGGAAAAGGCAGGCGCTAACGGATCCACAGGCGCATCGCGTCCCAGGTGCGGGACAGAAAACCGGCCTGCGGAACGGCTTCCAGGGCGACCAGCGGAATCTCACGGACCACCTTATCGCCCTGCAGAACCCGCAGCGTCGCGACATTTTGTCCACTGGCCAGAGGAGCCAACAGCGGGTCCGTGCGCAACACCTGGGTAGTGACGCCACTCGCGCTACCGCTCGCCACGGCGACCACCAGCGCCTGGAAAGCCCCCACCTTCACGCTGGACTGCGCGCCCTTCCACACAGTGGGCGTCACCACCGCCTGCCCAGCGTCAAATAACTTGACCGCGTTGTAGGCCGTATAGCCCCAGTTCAACAATTTTTGCGATTCTGTGGCCCGCGTCGCCTCGCTGTCAGCCCCCAGCACGACGGAAAGCAAGCGGCGACTGCCCAACGACGCCGCCGTGCCTGCTGCCGCACCTGCAACGACTAAATTGGGATATTCCCGGTGCGCCGTGGCCACCATGCAATAGCCTGCGGCATCGGTGTAGCCGGTTTTCAGACCATCCACGGTCGGGTCGCGAAACAGCAGCAAATTGCGGTTGTTGTCATTGGCGGCGGGCGTTCCCGGGTAACGGTAGTGCTTGATGGCGTACAGGCCAATGTATTCAGGAAAGTCATGCATCAAGCGGGTGGCCAGCAGGCCCAGGTCACTCGCCGTGGTGCGGTGGCCGGGCGCGGTCAGGCCTTCGGGGTTGCGGTAGCTGGTGGACTTCATGCCCAAAGCCTGCGCCTGGGCATTCATCATCTCGACGAAGCGCTCCACGGTCCCGCCCACCCCTTCGGCCAAGGCCACGGTAGCGTCGTTGCCCGATTGCACGATCATGCCTTTGAGCAGATCCTCAACGCTCACCTGCATCTTGGGGTCGATAAACATGCGCGAACCCGGCATCTTCCAAGCCCGTTCGCTGACCGGCAGGGCCTGCTTCAAATCGACCTTGCGCGCGCGCAAGGCATCAAAGACCAAATACGCGGTCATTAACTTGGTGAGGGAGGCGGGCTCCACCAAATCGTCCTGCCCTTTGGCAGCCAGCACCTGTCCGGCGGTCAGGTCAAGCAAAAGATAGGACTTGGCAGCGATTTCAGGGGCTTGGGGCGTTTGGGCTGCAGCAGCGATGCACAACGCACCCCAAGCCGCGATCAGGAGATTTTTCATACGTTCAAAGGGAATAAAAATGGGCCGCGCGATGCGCACAGCGGAAATATCAGGTGGCCAAAGTTGCCAGGTGGGCGGCAATGCCGCCGACTATGACCTGGCGCAAAAGCGGCAATTGTCCGTGAAAGAAGTGGCTGCAGCCGGGCAAGACCGTAACCGGCAGGTTTTGCGGGCGGGCCCAGTCCATCACCGCCGCCAATGGGACTGTTTCATCTACCTCGCCGTGGACCAGCAAGGTCCGGGGCCGGATAGAAACCGGTACCTGATCCAAGTCAAAACGACTGGCCGCTGCGCCCACCAGAACCAGATGCTCCACACGCCGTTGCGCATGCAGCCGGGCTGCCGCAGAACCGGCGACGAAAGCACCGAAAGAAAAGCCTGCCAAGGCCAAGGGGCCGTTTGCGGCGCGGGCCTGAACCACGGCCAGCATGTCCTCGAGTTCGCCGCGGCCTTCGTCATAAGTACCGTTGCTATGGCCCACGCCCCGGAAGTTGAAACGCAAGGCGCTCCATCCAGCCTGCACAAAGGCCCGCGCCAGCGTCTGCACCACCTTGTTATCCATGGTGCCGCCGAACAAGGGGTGCGGATGCGCAATCACCGCAGTTCCCAGCGGCTGCGACGCTTGCAGCCCCGCGGGGGAATCCCATAGCGCCTCCAATGTGCCCGCTGGACCCTCGATGGACAGCTTCTGTGTCTGGGCGTTCATCGGGGCATCAACGCCCCACGCCCGGGTCCAGCTCCAAACGGTGGACCACCTGGCCATTCTGCAAGTGGGAACGCACAATCTCATCGATATCGCTCGTGTCCACATAGGTGTACCAAACACCTTCGGGATACACGACGGCAACCGGGCCGCCCGAACACCGGTCCAGACATCCTGCTTTGTTGACCCGCACCCTGCCCGGGCCATTCAGATTGGCTTCGCGTACCGCGCGCTTGCAGTGGTCAAAGGCTTCCTGCGCATGGTGCTGGGAGCACGAAGCCTCGCCACTTTTGCGTTCGTTCAAGCAAAAGAAAATGTGGCGCTCAAAGTAATGGGGGGGCTGGGCAGAGGGGATTGGCGCAATGGGTGTGGTCATGGCGCATTGTAAATTTTCGAGCCCCGCTGGCCCAGCCGGAGCACAAAGTAGATGCCTGCCGCAAAAGGCCACAACCAGCCGCACCACTGCGCAAGACCATTGAAGCGTATGAAGCTGCCCTGCTCCCAGGTCTGCAGGGTTTGCGCAAAATAAGGGCTCTCCGGTGCCTGGTTGAGCAGGCTCAGATAAGCCCCCATCGCCACCAGCGCGATGGCACAGCCCGTCCTCCACGGCACTGCGCTCAGCACAAAAGCCACCAGCCCTCCCACCACCAGCCCGACTTGCGCCACGTCAGTGAACCAGGCCCAGGCATGTGAGGGCCCCCAACTCAGGGCCGAGGACAAGGTGCTCACACCCACCGCCATCACCAAGACCGCCAGGCCAAACAGCACACGCCGGTGCCACGCTGGAATCACACAATAGCCCAGCAAGCTTGGCAAAACCACGCCGATGGCCACGCAGCCCAGTTCGGTAGCCGGTGACAAAGGCGTCTGGCCCACAGGCGCGAGGGGCAGCAGCTGGATCAGGAAGTCCAACAAGGGCTGTTCCGCATCGGTCGGCGGGCGCAGCAGTTCATGCAAGTTGGTCAGCAAGCGCCCCCACACCTGCCCGAGCCCGAAAGGCACGGCCGTGGGGAACAGCAATGCCACCGGCCACACCGCCAGCAGCACCAGTGCGCCACCCGCATCGGGTACGAACCAGCGCCGCCGGATGAGGTTCCACCGCTCCAGCGCGCCGGCGCGTTCCAGCAACAACGCCGCGCCAGCACCCAAACCCGCGCCCAAGGAATTCAGTAGCCAGTCCTCGCGCGAGGCCACCCGTGCGGGCAGATAGGCTTGCAAGCCCTCCATCAACAGGGAAACCACAGCAACTATGGCTATTGCCAGAACCCAGGGGCGTGCCGTTACTGCGCGCCGGAAAAGAGCCACCGCCAATAAAGCACCGAAGGGCGCATAGCCCAGGATGTTGATGCCCACATCAAAGCCGGTCCAGTACTTGGGCCAGGGTGCGAACAAAAACGCCCAGGGTGCATTGCCCTGATCGCGCCAGTCCGCAAAGGGATACAAACTGGCGTAAGCGATGGTCAGCGCATAGAGCGAGGCGAGAGGCAACGCGGCGGTTTTTCGCGTTGGCATGGCTGCTTCAGATCGGCTTGACCACCACCAGCACCACCGCAGCCACCATCAGCAGCACGGGAATCTCGTTGAACCAGCGAAACCAGACGTGCCCGGGCATGCCATAGCCCTGCTCAAAGCGCGCCAGCATGCGGGCGCACACATGCTGGTAGGCCAATACCAACAGCACGACCAAGAGCTTGGCGTGCATCCAGGCATTGCCTTCGCCCCAACCGATGCCGTAGCCCGCCCACAGCCAAAGACCCAAAGCGACTGCAACGACGGACAAGATATGGGTGAAACGCAACAACTTGCGCGCCATCAGCAGAAGGCGGTCGCGCTCGGCGCTGGGCGCTACATCGACCATGGCCAGGTTGACAAAAATGCGCGGCAGATAAAACAGGCCGGCAAACCAACTGGACACAAAAACGATATGGAATGATTTGACCCACAGCATGCACAAAGTGTAGTCCCTTGGGTCGGGGAGCCCGCAGCGCAGGCGATCGCAGAGGTGGGCAGTCGAAAAAAAACCCCAGCACTGGGCTGGGGTGTCAAGCCTATTTGCTGTCACACATCAAGGCCCCGCTCAGGGAGGAAAAGCGGGAGACTCCGAAGAGCCCGGATAAATTGTAGCAAAGGGTTTGCGGCGGTTTCAAGGCATTGAGGCAAAATTGTCCGCATGATCACACCCGCACCTTTTCCCTCCGGACGCCCGCGCCGCCTGCGCCGCGATGTGTTCACCCGCAACCTGGTCCGCGAAAACCAGCTCTCCAGCCACGACCTGATTTACCCGGTATTCATCACGGAAGGCGCCCGTACACGCTTTCCGGTAGCCTCTATGCCCGGCGTGGAGCGGCTTACGCTGGACTACCTGCTGCCGGTCGCAGAAGAGTGCCACCGGTTGGAGATTCCGGTGCTGGCCTTGTTTCCGGTGATTGACGCATCGCTCAAAAGCTATGACGGCAAAGAGGCTACCAACCCCGATGGTTTGGTGCCGCGGGTGGTGCGGGCGCTCAAAAAAGAATTCCCCAATTTAGGCGTGATGACCGATGTGGCGCTCGACCCCTTTACCAGCCACGGACAGGACGGAATTCCGGACAAGCGCGCCGAGGAAGAAGGCTACATCCTGAATGATGAGACCACCAGGATGCTGGTGCAACAGGCGCTGGTGCAAGCCCAGGCCGGGGTCGACATCGTTGCGCCCAGCGACATGATGGACGGGCGTATCGGCGCGATCCGCCAGGCGCTGGAAGCCAAGAACCTGATCCACACCCGCATCATGGCCTACAGCGCCAAATACGCCAGCGCGTTTTACGGCCCGTTCCGCGACGCGGTGGGCTCCGCCGGTAACCTGGGAAAGAGCAACAAGAAGTCTTACCAGATGGATCCTGCCAATAGCGATGAGGC
>CANIRI010000107.1 GCA_947469815.1 Comamonadaceae bacterium
CAGCCGGCTTTGACGCCGCCATGGAGCGCCAAAAATCCCAAGCCCGCGCTGCCGGCAAATTCAAGCAAGACCGCGCACTCGACTACACCGGCGCGGGCAACGTCTTCGTCGGCTACGACCAGCTCGCACAGACCGCTGTCGTTGAGGCTCTGTATCTCGACGGCGCGCCAGTCCAAAAACTGAGCGCTGGCCAAAACGGCGTGGTCGTTCTCGACGTCACCCCGTTTTACGCCGAGAGCGGCGGGCAGGTGGGCGACGAGGGGACGCTGAGCAGCGGCGCATCAATGTTTGCCGTAGCGGATACGCAAAAAATCAAATCCGATGTGTTCGGCCACCACGGCAGCGTGGCGCACGGCAGCCTGAGAGTGGGCGACACGGTGCAGGCGCAAGTCAACGTGGCGGTGCGCGCCGCGGCCATGCGCAACCACAGCGCCACGCACTTGATGCACGAAGCGCTGCGCGAGGTGCTCGGCGAGCATGTGCAGCAAAAAGGCAGCTTGGTGAACGCCGAGCGCACGCGCTTTGACTTTGCCCACAACGCGCCGGTGACCGATGCACAAATCCGCGCGATTGAAGACAAGGTGAACGCGCAAATTCTGACCAACAGCGCCACGCAGGCGCAGCTGATGGACATCGAGTCGGCCAAGAAAACCGGCGCGCAAATGCTGTTTGGCGAGAAGTACGGCGAGATCGTGCGGGTGCTCGACATCGGCAGTACGCGCGAGCTGTGCGGCGGCACGCATGTGGGGCGCACGGGTGATATTGGCGTGTTCAAAATTGTGTCCGAGGGCGGTATTGCCTCGGGCGTGCGGCGCATCGAGGCCGTGACTGGCAGCGGCGCGCTGGCCTATTTGCAGGACCTCGAAGACACCGTGGCCCAGGCCGCTGCCGCGCTCAAGACCCCGGTGGCCGAATTGCGTGCGCGCATCAGCAGCACCGTGGACCACGCAAAAGCCCAGGACAAGGAAATCGCCGCGCTCAAAGCCAAGCTCGCCGTCTACCAGGGCGAAGCGCTGATCAGCCAGGTGCAGGACCTGTCCGGCGTACCTTTTCTGGCTGCGCGCATGGAGGGGGCCGATGCAGCCGCGTTGCGCAGTACGCTGCAAAAACTGCGCGACAAGTTGCCGCGCGCCATCATCGTGCTTGGCGCGGTGGAGGGCGATAAAGTGCAACTCGTCGCCGGTGTCAGCGCCGAGCTGATTGCCAAGGTCAAGGCCGGTGAACTGGTGAACTTTCTGGCCGCGCAAGTGGGCGGCAAAGGCGGCGGCAAGCCCGATATGGCCATGGCCGGCGGTACCGATCCGTCCAAGCTGGACGCGGCGATTGCCAGCGCGCGCGCCTGGGTGGCGGCCAAGCTCTGACGGCTTCTTAAAAGTCCCGCAGGCGCTGGGCTAATCCAAGGGCATCCGCCTGGGTCAAGGGCGCGGGCATATCGTCTAAGTGGATTTGGATCAGCCGCCGCAGCGCATCGGCCTGGGGCCGCAGGATGCCGAAAAACACCGGCTGCTGGTCGCGGGTGATAAGCAGGGTGGGGAAGTCGTTGATGTCAACCGGGTCCACCACATCGGCCTGGTCTTCCACATCCACCCAACTGAAACGCAGGGCAGGGAACTCGGTGCGCAGCGTGTCCATCACCGCCGCGTAGTCACGGCAGGTGCCGCACCAGGCGGCACACAGACAAATGACATGAAGTGGCGCTGTAACCATGCCGTGATCATGGCAGAAGCGGCCCGCAAGGCAGTGGGTCGGGGCGAGGTTTTACACTCTCGGGTTTGTCCAAGCGCCCTGTACCGCTGTGCAAACCTTCCCACATTCCACAATTAATCAAAGAAACACGGCCCCATGAGTGCATTTTTGGAAGAAACGGTGCTGAGCGTGCACCACTGGACCGACCGCTTGTTCAGCTTCAAGACCACCCGCGACGAGACCTTGCGCTTTTCCAACGGCCACTTCACCATGATTGGCCTGCGCTTGGAGGGCGGCAAACCGCTGCTGCGCGCTTACAGCATCGTCAGCGCCAACTATGAAGACCATCTGGAGTTTTTGAGCATCAAGGTGCAGGATGGCCCGCTGACCTCGCGGCTGCAGCATATTCAGGTGGGCGACAAGATTGTGGTCGGCAAAAAGCCCACGGGTACGCTGTTGATTGATTACCTGTTGCCCGGCAAAAACTTGTACTTGTTTGGCACGGGCACCGGCGTCGCGCCCTTCCTGAGCATCGTGCGCGACCCGGAAACGTATGAGCGCTTTGAGAAAGTCATACTGGTGCACGGCGTGCGCCAAGTTGCTGAATTGGCCTACCAGGACTATCTGAGCCACGAGCTGCCGGCTCACGAATTTCTGGGCGAGATGGTTAGCGCCCAGATGCTGTACTACCCCACGGTCACGCGCGAGCCCTTCCGCACCCAGGGCCGTATCCCGGAGCTGATTGAGAGCGGCAAGATGCAGGCTGACCTCGGTTTGCCTACGTTCGATCCCGCGCATGACCGCGCCATGCTGTGCGGCAGCCCCGCCATGCTGCGCCAGCTCAAGGAGCTGCTGGAGGCGCGCGGCTTCATGGAAGGCAATACCACCAAGCCGGGCGACTTTGTGGTCGAGCGCGCTTTCGTCGAACAATAAACAGCCCTTTGACCGTTGGACACTGCATGAAAAACTACCACCTTTACGCCATCGGTAACGCCTTAGTCGATTCGGAATTTGAAGTCACCGACGCCTTGCTGGAGCAAGCCGGTGTGGCCAAGCGGCACATGACGCTGATTGACGCACCCCGTCGCGCCGAACTCCTGGCACTCGCCGGACACCGCCACGGCAAGCAAACCGGCGGCGGCTCGGCGGGCAATACCGTGGTGGCCTTTGCGCAGTTTGGCGGCTCGGCGTTTTATTCATGCCGCGTGGCCGATGACGCTTTGGGACGCTTTTACGCCGCCGATCTGGCTGGCCATGGTGTGGACAGCAATGTGCACAGCGGCGCGTTGGCCGATCCCGCGCACGCAGTGACCGGCACCTGCATTGTCATGATCACGCCCGACTCGGAGCGCAGCATGAACACGCACCTGGGTGCCACTGCCGACTTGGATGCCAGCGCCCTGAACGCAGATGCGCTGGGCCGCAGCGAGATTTACTACATGGAAGGCTACTTGGCTGCCTCGCCCACCGGGCTGGACGCAGCCTTGCAAGGGCGTGCGCTGGCCCGCCAGCATGGCGCGGCCTTGGCGCTCACGCTCAGCGACATGAGCATGATTCGCTTTTGCCGCCCGGGCCTGGAGGCCATGGTCGGCGACGGTCTGGATTACCTGTTTTGCAACGAAGAAGAAGCCAGCGTCTGGCTGGGCCTGAATGACTTCGATGCGGTGATGGCCGCCCTGGCCCCGCTGGCCACGGTCGTCTGCCTCACACGCGGCGCCAAAGGCAGCGTGATCATCGACCGCGGCACGCCCCATGCCGTGGCTGCGCCGTCTATCCATGCGGTGGACAGCAACGGCGCGGGCGATATGTTTGCAGGCGCTTTTTTGTACGCCGTCACCCACGGCCACACGCTGCAACGCGCCGCCTGGCTGGCCAACCACGCGGCCGCCGCTGTGGTGTCGCAGTACGGCAACCGGCTGGATGCGCCTGCCATCGCCCGCCTCCAATCCGGGTTTGCCGCGCAGTGGGGCGGCGCTACCTGAGACATATGGAGCCACCTGCTGGGGTGGTGGGGCGTTAAGCTGCGGGGTCGGTGACAATGTCCGCCACCGGTCACAACCCCATTGCCAGGATCCTGCCCACCATGCCAGCCCCCGGACATTACGACAGCAGCGCCAGTTACCCCCGCGACCTGCACGGCCACGGCCGCCACACCCCGCACGCCCAATGGCCCGGCGGGGCGCGGGTCGCGGTGCAGTTTGTGCTGAATTACGAGGAAGGCGGGGAGAACAGCGTGTTGCACGGCGACGCGGGTTCAGAGCAGTTTCTGTCCGAGATGTTCAACCCGGCCAGCTATCCCGAGCGCCACATCAGCATGGAAGGCATTTACGAGTACGGCGCGCGCGTGGGCGTGTGGCGCATCCTGCGTGAATTTGAAATCCGCCAACTGCCTGTGACCGTGTTCGGTGTGGGCATGGCTTTGCAACGCTGCCCGGAGGTGACGGCGGCATTTGTGGAGCTGGGCCACGAGATCGCCTGCCACGGCTGGCGCTGGATCCACTACCAGCACATCGACGAGGCTACCGAGCGCGAACACATGCGCTTAGGCATGCAGGCCATTGAACAACTCACCGGCCAGCGTGCTCTGGGCTGGTACACCGGGCGCGACAGCCCCAACACCCGCCGCCTGGTTGCCGATTACGGCGGCTTTGCTTATGACTCGGATTACTACGGCGATGACCTACCGTTTTGGATGCAGGTGCGCAAAACCGACGGCGTGCTGGCGCAGCAATTGATCGTGCCCTACACGTTGGACTGCAACGACATGCGCTTTGCGCTGCCCCAGGGCTACTCGCACGCGGACCCGTTTTTCCAATACCTCAAAGACACCTTTGACACCCTGTACGCGCAGGGCGATCCGAATGGCCAGAACCAGCCGGCCATGATGAGCATCGGCATGCATTGCCGCCTGCTGGGTCGGCCCGGCCGCATCACGGCCTTGCAGCGTTTTCTGGACCACATCGCCCGCTACGACAAAGTCTGGGTGGCGCGGCGGGTGGACATTGCGCGGCATTGGGCCGCCACCCATCCCGCGCCGGTCTGAACCACGCCTCTCAGAAAAAAACCATGGCGCTGACGCTGGACTCGCTCAACACCCGGCCACTGGACGCGGCAGCGCGCCTGCTCGACGGCGTATATGAGCATTCGCCTTGGGTGGCGGATGCGGCGCTGGCACAGCGGCCTTTTGTGAGCCTCGCGCAACTGCAATTCGCCCTGGCCCAGGCCGTGACCGATGCACCTTTGGACGCGCGCCTGGCCCTGTTGCGCGCACACCCGGAATTGGCGGGCAAGGCCATGGAGGCGGGTGCGCTGACGCAGGAGTCCACCCACGAACAAAAGACCGCCGGCCTGACCGCCTGCACGCCGCAGGAACTGGCGCATATCCAGGTGCTGAATACCGCCTACCGCGAGAAATTCGGCTTCCCCTTCATCGTGGCCGTGCGCGGGCCGCGCGGTACCGGCTTGTTCAAGCCGCAGATCATCGCAACGCTGGAGCGCCGTCTGTCCGGCCACCCGGACTTTGAACTGGCCGAGGCACTGCGCAATGTGCACCGCATCGCGGAAATCCGCCTGACCGACAAGTTTGCCCAAGCTCCCTTGCGCGGTCAGCAAGTCTGGGATTTACAGGAAAGCCTGGCGGCTTTCAGCGACCCCGGTTTCGCCGAGCGCGGCGAGCTGACCGTGACCTATTTGACCGACGCCCACCGCGCCTGCGCCGCGCGCATCGTGCAGGACATGCGTGACGCCGGTTGCGACAGCGTGCACGTCGACGCCGTGGGCAATGTGGTCGGGCGCTACGAAGGTACACGCGCTGATGCGCCCGCGCTGCTCACAGGCAGCCACTACGACACGGTGCGCAACGGCGGTAAGTACGACGGACGGCTGGGCATTTATGTGCCGCTGTCTTGCGTGCAGGCCTTGCACCGGGTGCAGCGGCGCTTGTCCTTTGGCTTGGAAGTCGTGGCCTTTTCTGAGGAAGAAGGCCAGCGCTACCGGGCCACGTTTTTGGGCGCAGGCGCGCTCACCGGCGACTTTGACCCGGCCTGGCTGGAGCAGCCCGACGCCGATGGCGTGACCATGCTTGACGCCATGCTGCACGCCGGTTTGGACATTGCGAACATCCCCTTGATCCAACGCGACCCGGCGCGCTACCTCGGGTTTGTGGAAGTGCATATCGAACAAGGCCCCGAGCTCAACGCGCGCAACCTGCCTTTGGGCATCGTCACCTCGATCAATGCCAGCGTGCGCTACACCGGCGAGGTGACGGGCATGGCCAGCCACGCCGGCACCACCTCCATGACACAGCGACGTGATGCCGCAACGGCAGTGGCCGAGTTGATGCTGTTTTTAGAGCAACGTGCCGCCGCCGACGGCGATTCGGTGGGCACCGTGGGCTTGCTGAACGTGCCCGGTGGTTCCATCAACGTGGTACCCGGGCGTTGCAGTTTTTCCTTGGATATGCGCGCGCCAACGGATGCGCAACGCGATGCGCTGGAGCGCGATGTACTCGGCCAATTGCAGGCGATTTGTGCGCGGCGAGGCGTGACCTACACGCTCACGCAAACCGTACGCGCCAGCGCCGCGCCCAGCGACCCGGCCTGGCAGGCGCGCTGGGAGGCGGCTGTGCAAGCCCTGGGCTTGCCGGTGCACCGCATGCCCAGCGGCGCGGGCCATGACGCCATGAAGCTGCACACCATCCTGCCCCAGGCCATGTTGTTTGTACGCGGCGAGAACGCCGGTATCAGCCACAACCCGCTGGAGTCCACGACCTGCGACGACATGCAGCTCGCCATCGAAGCCTTCGACCACCTGCTGGCCCAGCTGGCCCGCGAATTTTCCTGAGCGCTTTGCCGCGTTCGCACCCAGGTTCCCACCATGCCCGCAACCCCTTTGGACCATATCCGCCTGGACACCTGGATCGATGGGCACTTTGACGAAGAGCTGCGCTTTTTGCAAAGCCTGATCCAGATCCCCACCGACACCCCGCCGGGCAATAACGCGCCGCACGCCGAGCGCGCAGCCGATTTGCTCGATGACATGGGCCTGCACACCGAGCGCCACCCGGTTCCAGCACACCTGGTGCATGCCGCCGGCTTGCAGAGTGTGACCAATTTGGTTGTGCACCGGCGTTACGGCGATGGCCCGACGATTGCGCTCAATGCCCATGGCGATGTGGTGCCGCCGGGCGATGGTTGGACCCAAGACCCCTACGGCGGCGCGGTGGTGGACGGCAGCATCTACGGCCGCGCGGCCGCCGTGAGCAAATGCGATTTCGCCACCTACGCGTTTGCGGTGCGCGCCATTGAGGCACTCGGCTATCCGCTCAAGGGCGGGGTGGATTTGCTGTTTACGTATGACGAAGAGTTCGGTGGCGAAGTCGGGCCGGCTTGGCTGCTTAGCCAGCAGCTGACGCGCCCGGACCTCTTGATTGCCGCAGGCTTTTCATACCAGGTCATCACCGCGCACAACGGCTGTCTGCAAATGGAGGTGACCGTGCACGGCCAGATGGCGCACGCGGCTATCCCCGAGTCCGGTGTGGACGCGCTGCAAGGTGCCACAAAAATTCTGAGCGCCTTGTATGCGCAGAACAGCCTGTACCGCAAGATCCGCTCGCAGGTGGAAGGCATCTCACACCCCTACCTGAATGTGGGCCTGATCGAAGGCGGCACTAATACCAACGTGGTTCCCGGACGCGTCGGCTTCAAGCTCGACCGCCGCATGATTCCTGAAGAAGATCCGGCGCAGGTGGAGGCCGATATCCGCCGCGTCATCACCCAAGCGGCGGCGCAAACGCCGGGCGTCACCGTGGATATCCGGCGCATGCTGCTGGCCAAGGCGCTCAAGCCCCTG
>CANIRI010000108.1 GCA_947469815.1 Comamonadaceae bacterium
ACCGCTGTGTGGATGATGCGCCTGCGGCGGTTCACGCTGCGCGCGCGCTCGGTTTCCCGGTGGCGCTCAAAGCGATTCGGACGGGGCTACTGCATAAAACCGAAGCCGGTGCAGTGCGCCTGAACCTGCGCGACGCAGACGCGGTACTCCAGGCCTGTGCTGACTTTGACACCCGCTTGGGGCAGGGTCCTGTTCTGGTGCAAGCGCAAGCCAAGCCGGGGGTGGAGCTGATGCTAGGCGCGGTACGAGACCCAACGTTCGGCCCGGTCATTGTCTTTGGGCTGGGTGGAGTCTGGGCTGAGGTGCTGGGCGATGTGGTGATGCGCCTGTGCCCGCTGAGCCCGGCCGAAGTTGAACTGGCGCTTACCGAGTTGCGTGCGCAGTCATTGCTGGATGGTGCGCGGGGCACTGAGCCGGTAGACCGGCACGCGTTGGCACAACTGATTTCCCGTGTGTCCGAATGTATTGCGCGCGCTCCCTGGTGCCGCGAACTCGACCTTAACCCCGTGATTGCCCACGGATCCTCGCTTGTCATCGTAGATGCGCGCATGCGCGTAGAAAAGGAAAAATCATGAGCCAAATTAGTAGCACCCCCGCCCTCGTTAAAGACGATGCCGCCGATGAAATTGCCGCGCTGATGGCCCGCGCCCGGGCCGCGCAGCAGGCGATTGACCATTACAGCCAGGAGCAGGTCGACGCCTTGGTGCTGGCCGTCGGTTGGAGCGTGGTCAGTAACCGCGAGGCACTGGCACGCATGGCGGTGGACGAGGGTGGTTTTGGCAACTACGAGTCCAAGGTCATGAAGATCCGCAACCGCGTGATGGGCACGATCCGCGACATGCTGGGTCGCAAGACCGTGGGCATTGTGGAAGAGTTGCCTGAGCGCGGCATCGTCAAGATTGCCAAACCGGTTGGCGTGATTGCTGCGCTGATTCCCACCACAGGGCCCGACGCGACACCGCCGGTGAAGGCGTTGGCTGCACTTAAGGGTCGCAACGCCATCATCGTGGCACCCCATCCGCGCACAGCAAAAACCTCGGCTTTGGCGGTGGAGTTGATGCGCAAGGGCTGTGCGCAGGTGGGTGCGCCGCAGGACCTGATACAGGTGATCCAACGCCCCAGCATCGGCAAGACCTCTTTGCTCATGAAACAGGCCGACCTGATTGTGGCCACCGGCGGTGCGGCCATGGTGCAAGCGGCGTACAGCACGGGCACGCCCGCCTATGGTGTCGGTGTAGGTAACGCGGTGCATGTGATTGATGACAGTGGTGATCTAGAAGACGCCGCCGCCATGATTGCCCGGGCCAAAGTGTTTGATTTCGCCACCAGTTGCCTGGCTGACAACGCCATCGTGGTAGACGAAGGGGTCTATGCGGCGCTCATGGAAAAGCTCCAGGCCAAGGGTGGCTATTTGCTCAACGCGACAGAGAAGACCCAATTGCGCCAGACCATGTGGCCGCAGCCCGATCAGCATATTCCGGTGCTCGACGTTGTCGCCAAGTCAGCAGCCCATGTGGCCGGTCTGGCTGGCATCACGCTGCCGGAGGGCAAAGGCTTTCTGATGGTGGAGGAAAACGGTTTTGGTCCGGACCATCCGTTCTCGGGCGAGAAGCTATCGGTTGTGCTCAGCGTGTACCGCTACCCGGCGGGGGATATCAATGCGGCCATTGCGATCGTCAATGGCATCACCAATTACCAAGGCCTTGGCCACACCTGCGGTATCCATACCGCCAATGATGCCAATGTGATGGCGCTAGCCATGCAGACCAAGACGGCACGGGTCATGGTCAACCAGGATCTGAACGAAGGCGCAGGCAGTCCGCGCAACGGCATGCCTTACACCCTGTCTTTGTCCTGCGGAACCTGGGGTGGCAACATCACCACAGAGAACGTCAACGTAGGCCACTTCCTTAATTACACCTGGGTCTCGCGCCTGGTGGATGCCAAGGCGACACCGGTTACCGAAGAGGCCTTGTTCGCGGGGCATTGGGCGGCGCACGGTAAAGACTGATGGCAAACGCCATGGCTGAACGCCTGCTCATCGTTGGCGGCGTGGCTGCGGGCACCAAAGCCGCTGCGACGGCGCACCGGCGCAACCCGCAGGCGCAGGTGGTGCTGTTGCAGGAGGAGGCCGAAATTTCCTATTCGGCCTGCGGCATGCCTTACCACCTGGCGGACGCACAACGCATCCCCCGTAGCAAGCTCATCGCACGTACGCCGCAGGCCTTTATGGATGATGGTGTTGATCTGCGCACCGGTATGCGGGTTTTGTCGGTGGACGCGGCCACGCGGCGTGTGCGCGTATTGGATCTGGGCAGTGGGAAGGAGCACGACGAGCCGTTCGATCAGTTGTTGCTCGCGACCGGCGCGCAGGCACGGCGTTTGAATGTGCCAGTCTCAGATAGCGCTCCGCCGGTTTATTACCTGCGTACGCTGGTCGACGCCGATGCCCTGCGCCCTGTATTGCTGGCGGGACGCCGGGTCGTGGTGCTCGGAGGCGGGTACATCGGCATGGAGATGGCCGAGACCTGTGCCAGCCTGGGTATGCAGGTGACACTGGTAGAAATGCAGCCGCGCCTGCTGTCCGGTTTTGCAGCCGCATTGGCCGAAGCGGTGGGCAAGACCCTACATGCCCATGGTGTCACAGTACACACCGCCAGCCAGGTGATAGGGCTGGACGCAGGTCACGTACTGCTACAGGGCGGGGGCCGTGTGGCCGCCGACCTGGTGATCGCTGCCACTGGCGTACAGCCCAATACGGCACTGGCGCAGAGCGCAGCAGTGGCCCTCGGTCGTACTGGCGCAATTGCCGTCAACAGCCGCATGCAAACCAATGTGCCAGGGGTCTACGCGGCCGGCGACTGCGCTGAGTCCCCACACCGCATCAGTGGCCAGGCATGCTGGCTGCCACTGGGGGATGTGGCCAATCGCCATGGTCGGGTTGCGGGTACCAATATGGCCGGTGGCGACGCCCATTTTCCTGGGGTGTTGGGAACGGCGATTTTCAAGGTCTTTGATCTAGCGGTGGCTCGCACCGGCCTGGGTCAGGAGGAGGCCAAACTGGCTGGCTTTGACGCAGTGAGCGCGCCGATACAAGCGCCCAGTCGTGCCCGCTACATGTCGGGTAGCGCCACCTTGATGTTGAGTGTGACTGCGGAACGTGGAACCGGACGCCTATTGGGCGCGCAGGCGGTTGGTACGGACGCAGTCGACAAAACCATTGATACCTTTGCAGCCGCATTGTGGGGTGGACTTGCTACAACAGACCTGCCGGATCTGGATTTGGCCTACGCACCGCCGTTTTCACCGGTACTGGCGCCGGTTCAAGTTGCGGGCGAAGTGTTGAACAAGTTGATTTGAGCTTCTGGTGAAATTGGCTTACAGGCCAACTGGAAAACGTAAAGTTCAAGGGGCGACATAGGCCTGCTGGTAGGTAGGCATGCCATCTGGAATCTGCACCCAGGGTAGCTTAGATTGCACCCATACGTGGCGGTCAATAGTCAGCCAGTCACGTTCATCAAGCGTGCCCGCAGCTACCGCGCGCACACCGGGACGGAATTCTGCGGTATGTCCCATACTGGTTCCACAATGAGGACAAAAATTCACACGCAACCAACGGCCACTGGCATCTGAAATATGTTCATGCGTTGACATCTCACCCTGCAAAAATTCTACCGACTCTTCAGGGAAAAATGCCACTATGGCAAACGCACTGGCAAGACGACGTTGGCAAAAGGTGCAATGGCATACAGCGGTCAATGCGGGCTTGCCGTGCACGCGGTAGCGCACCGCGCCGCATAGGCATCCACCTTCGTGAACGGGTATGGGTGTCGCGGGCATCGTCTGCTCCTCAGGAATGTGGGGTGTAGGGCGGACCACTTTACTATTGCCAGCGCGAAGCCGTTTGTATATCCATACAGATTTACAGGCACCATCACCCTTGCCGAGCCGCCCTGCTTTTTTCTATATTAATATGGAAGAAGTATTCACTTTGAGAATCAATAATGAATCGCTTTACTCTTGCATTTTTACTCAGCCTTGCTGGCACAACGGCGGTCGCTGAACAAGTGCCGCTAGCCTCCGGCCTGCAGCTGAAAACCGCGATCGCAGGCAACACGGTACAAGGATCAATGGATGGATCCGGTCGCTACACCGAGTTTTATGCCAAAGACGGCACCGTACGGAGTAAAGACTACAAAGCAAAATGGTCGATCGAGGGCGACCAAATGTGCTGGGTCTATGAAGGTCAGCCCAAGGATTGTTGGCGTGCGTCTGTCAAGGGCAATAACATCAAATGGGTGAAAGACGGCAAAGTTCAGGGCGACGGTACGATCGTCCAGGGTAATACTAATAGCTATTAGCCGACTCTGAGATGTCGTGACCGGTGATTCTGGTCAAAAGCCTCAATCGGTCACGATGAACAGAATCACCGGGCACGACGTCCCAGAATATCCAACAAGCTGCAGCGGGCGACCTTTTGATCGCCTCGGCCCGTGCAATAACCGTGTAATAAACAGCCTTGTCACGGGGGCAAAGAGTCGCCAAAAGGCTCCGGAGATGACAATTTCCGCCGCCAAAAGTGGGAAAAGTACTGAGAAAAATCAGTGCTTTTAGTGTTGGATCAGCTGTCTGAGGCTTGTATCCGATTTTTTCGGATTAACGGAAAACCAGGCTGCTGAAAAACCCTTATAAATCAATGACTTATATGGGTAAAACGGCACTGTGTAATAAACCGTGTAATAAGCCATTTTGTTGCATTATTTAACAAACTGACTTTTTGCTGGGTTTTCACTCGGCTCGGATTGAAAAATCAATCCGGCGGGGCGATTTTACTTCGGCGGAAATACTTGTGCGGGTCTCACCTCGTTAAAGGCCGCACGAAGTTTTGCAAGGGTCGGGGCTGCAGTCGCTTCAAGAAGTGGCATGGTTTCCATTGCCAGGGCCGCAGCTGGGTCTGGTCGGGTTGCGCCGACTTTAGTGGACGCGACCCGATTTAAAGTGACTTGCTCGTTTCGCTTAGCGTCTGAAACGCGCAGGCTAGGGCCAGTACAGCACACGTTCTGAGGCTCCCGGGCTCACGTTGACTGTGAGCACTTGCGTCTTATCTTCGAAAGCGGCGCTGATCCGGTATTTTCCCGGGATCAAACTTAAAAAGAGTAGCGGTCCTGCGTCGGGGCACTGCATAGCTGTACCCTTGGCCGAAAGGGGTTCAATGCTTACGTTTACCCCACTTATGTACGCTCCCATAGCATTTGCAAAGCTCAAACGAAGGTTGTATCGATCTCGGTTGGCATACATTTCTTGGCGCTCATCTAGGCCAATGCCGCCACTGATAAAAATCTCCAAGTCCGGGCTCACGACCTCTGCGCTGCTTGCGCTGCCACACTGGATCATCATGGTAAGTCCGAGCAACTTTATGCAAGTTGACAATGTCATGAAGTGTTTCATTAGATAAATCTCCACGTGTATCAATTGCCCCTTAGTGGGCGAACTGTAGACTGACCCTGGCCCGCCTGCTTCAACATTCCACGCAGATCGGTGTCCTCAACATAAAAAGGGAAAATCACATGACAAGAACCCATGCCGTTTTAAAGCACCATTTGCATTCCCTTGGCATTGGAGACGTGCCCGCTGTCATGGCTGACTACACCGAGGATTCAGTCCTGCTCTCGATCACTGGACCTATCAAGGGCACCCAGGCCTTAGATCTGTTCTTCCGCGAATTTCTGAGTTCAATGCCAGAATTTATGTTTGGTTTCCGTATCCTGCGTCAGGACATAGTCGGAGAGATTGCTTATATCGTTTGGGAGTCACCGAAGTACGCCCCTATGGGCACAGATACCTTCCTGATTCGCGACGGAAAAATTCTCACCCAGACTATTGCCTCCTACATGCTGAAGTAGCCGAGATCAAAGCTAGTAGCCTGCAGCTGACTACGGAGTTCTGTTCCGAGCATTAGGCTCATTGATATTTTTATGTTGGTAATTTGGCAGCCGAGACTATTATTTCCACCAGTAGATTTGATGATGCCATCTTGACTTCGCCAGTGGCGCGCGTGGGTAATGCGTCCTTTGGAACCCATTCAACCCAGACACTGTTCATATCAGCAAAGTCTGCGGAAATGTCTTTAAGCCAAATCTGCACAGTCAGCAAATGGTGTTTGTCTGAACCAGCTGCTGCGAGATGATCATCGATTTGCCTCAAGACGTCGCGCGTTTGAGCCTTGATGTCGCCACTGATGGCTGATGTGATGCCCGCAATGTAAATGGTCTCACCATGAATAACAATGCGACTAAGACGTTCGTTTTGGTTCAGGCGGGTGATTTTTGTCATAAAGATGCTCCAAAGTAGAAAGACGCTCGCACCTCAGTGGGCGCGAGATTGGAATAGCAGCAATCACCAACTGTGAATGATGGAAAAGCCACTCAGTGTGCATCTTGACAATCAAGCTATGCGGGAACACGTGGTCCGAAGACCTTAGGTCGTTACGAAGATCCGGTCCTGTTTTGCGTTGACATCGTTGGGAGATCCTCTTGCGCATCCACATTGACGCTCATATTCGAGATCGCGCATTCGTGATATGAGTTTTCATCAAGCGAGCTGCAGCAATCCTGTCTCTTTTTTCCATTGCTTCAATGATTTTTGTGTGCTCTATTGATGGCGCAGACCGGCGAGTCGGATCAGGATTTGCAAATGCGATATTGCGACTTTCAGTCAATATCGTTTTGAACCAATCTAGCATTTCTAAAAGCAAACCGTTGCCAGAGACCAGGGCTAATTTTCTATGGAATTCACTGTCGGCTAATGACATTTCAATCAAGTCGTCGTTGTCTACCGCCTTTTTGAGGCGTTTAACGAGATTTTTTAGGTCTTTCAGGTCCGGGGCAGTTGCGCGGTCGGTCGCCAGTCGCACCGATAAAGTTTCAAGAGCCTCTCTAACGGCATAAACATGATCAAGCGAATAGCGTGCCTCAAAACGCCATCGCCGCGTCGATGCAGCGCCAGGACTGGCGACAAACACACCACGCCCAGGTTCAACACGCAACAGACCAAGTCCTTCGAGCGCAGAGATTGCCTCCCGTATGGCAGGTCTGCCAATTCCAAGGATTTTGGCTAGTTCACGCTGTCCGGGAAGTGCACTGCCGAGTGGAAACTCGCCAGAGCGAATCTTTTCCTGGATGACCTGCCCGGCCAGCATAGGGGCACTTTTTTTTGAGTTAGTCATCATCGGTGTTGGCCTTGTGAAATCTAAGTTTCAGCGAGTCCATTATGCGACTTTTTTCTGCTTGGAGATGGCGCAAAGCGGTTCAATATTCTGAACATGTCGCCCATGCCACTTCACGCGAAGAAGAGGTGATGTAGCCACGCTTGGTGACTTCTAGTTGGAGAAAAGTCAACATGGAACAACCAGTTGACAGTGTCTGCGGTCTTAAAAAAATTCATGCACTGACCTATCGAATCTTGAATTTTGCAAGGATAGAGTTTGCTCTTTTGGGTTGCATAAATCTGTTGTCTTTCGGGTC
>CANIRI010000109.1 GCA_947469815.1 Comamonadaceae bacterium
ACAAAGGCGGGGTTCATATGCGCAGGTCCGGTCAAACCGTACCAGGTTGTCGCATCAAAACCGGCAAAACCCTGCTCGTCCATGGTCGGTACGCCCGGGTGTCCTTTGGCGCGCTTGAGCCGGGTCTGGGCTATTGCCAGCACTTTTCCGGACTTGACATGCGGGGTCGCCGAGGTCATGGTCTCAAAACAATACTGAACCTGCCCGCCGATCAAATCGGTGAGCGCCGGACCGGAGCCCTTGTAAGGAACATGCAGCGTATCAATGCCCGCGCGCAACTTGAACATCTCCAGCGCAAGATGCTGGGCCGAGCCGCCTCCGGCAGATGCAAAACTGACCCTGCCCGGGTTTTGCTTGCAGTAGTTCACCAAATCTTTCAGCGTCTTCGCCGGTTGCATTTCATTGCAAATGAGCAAATTGGGCGTAACGCCGACCAGCACGATAGGGGTGAAATCGCGCTCGGCGTTGTAGTTGAGCTTGGCTTGCAAACTCGGTGCCAGCGCATGGCTGTTGATGTGCGCCATGAGCAAGGTGTTGCCATCCGGGTTTTGCTTAGAGACATAGTCCGCCGCAATCACACCGGCCGCGCCGGCCTTGTTGTCGATGATGATGTTGACGCCCCACATGGCTTGCAGTTTTTGCGCGAGCACGCGCGCCAAGGCGTCGGTTCCACCACCCGGTGGAAAGCCCACCACGATGCGAATCGGCCCTGCGGGTAGCGTCTGCGCCCGGATCATGGGGGCCGCCAAAACCGCGACCGAGGCCGCTCCCGCCTTCAAAAGTACTCTGCGTTGCATGGTGGCTCCTTGTGTGAAAAACGACCCCTCAAACCGGTGCCGGGTGATCGGCAAAGTAATCCATCGCCGCCTGCACGCCGCTGCCGTGCAATGCCACACCGGACAGCTTCAAGCCCATCTCGCAGCCCGCCAAGGTGGCAATCAGGGTCAGGTCATTCCCGTCCCCCAGGTGGCCGATGCGGAACATCCGGCCTTTGACTTTGCCCAAGCCGGTCCCCAAAGAACAATCAAAGCGGCTGTGGATCAGCTTGCGCACGGCGTCGGCGTCCACGCCCTGCGGCGTCATCACGCCGGTCAGCACCGGCGAGTACACGGCCGGATCCTGGCACTGGATTTCCAGACCCCAGGCCCGCACACCGGCGCGCACGCCCTCGGCCCAACGCTGGTGGCGGGCGAACACTGCGGGCAGTCCTTGGCCCAGCACCATATCGCAGGCTTCGCTCAGACCATAAAGCAAATTGGTGCTCGGGGTGTAGGGGAAATACCCTGTCTGGTTCATCTCGATCATCTCGTCCCAGGCCCAGAAAGCTTTGGGCAAGGTGGCCTTCGTACTGGCGGCAATGGCCTTGGGCGAGAGCGCGTTGAAGCTCAGGCCCGGTGGCAGCATCAGGCCTTTTTGCGAACCGCTGATGGTCACATCCACACCCCATGCATCGTGCTGGTAGTCGGCGCACGCCAGCCCGGAAATGCTGTCAACCAGCAAGAGCGCGGGGTGAGCCGCATCATCGATCGCGCGGCGCACCGCAGCGATATCGCTGGTGACGCCGGTTGACGTTTCGTTGTGCACCACACAGACGGCGCGGATGCGGTGGCCGGTGTCGGCCCGCAGGCGCTCGGCGATCAGGTCGGCCTGCACACCACGACGCCAGCCTTCAATCCCGGGCAAGCCGATGAACTCGGTTTGCAACTGCAGCCGCAGCGCCAATTTGTTCCACAGACTGGCAAAGTGCCCGGTTTCGTACATCAGCACATGGTCACCCGGGCTCAGGGTGTTGACCAGCGCTGCCTCCCACGCGCCCGTGCCGGAGGCAGGGTAAATGATCACCGGATGGCGGGTCTGGAAAATTGTTTGCATGTCGGCGAGCACCTTGCGCCCCAGCACGCCGAACTCCGGGCCCCGGTGGTCGATGGTGGGCAGACTGATGGCGCGCAGCACCCGGTCGGGCACCGGGCTGGGCCCCGGAATCTGCAAGAAGTGGCGCCCTGTGGGGTGTTGATTCAGCGAAAGCATGGCGGGTCCAATCGGGAGTAGGTGCACGACAAAAAATCAAATCAGGCAGGCGCAAGCGCATACTAAGCCTTGCCAACCCATCATCCCATATGAGCCTTGCAACCTCCCGCCGAGCGCTCGGCACCCACGCACCCAGCCATGCGGCCCGCACGCAGCTGGCCCAGCAACTGCAGCGCCACACGCAGGGCGAAGTCTTGTTTGACGCCGCCGCGCGCGGCCGCTATGCCACCGATGCGTCGATCTACCAGATCATGCCCGCCGGGGTGTTTGTGCCCCGCACCGCCAGCGACATCGAAACCGCAATTGAAATCGCGCGCGAGACCGGTGTGCCGGTATTGCCACGCGGCGGCGGCACCAGCCAATGCGGCCAAACCACCGGCGCAGCGCTGGTCATCGACAACAGCAAATATTTCAAAAGCCTGCTAAACCTGGACCTGGACGCACGCACCGCCACGGTCGAACCGGGCATGGTCTTGGACCATTTGAACGCCGCACTCAAACCCCACGGCCTGTGGTTCCCGGTCGATGTGTCCACCAGCGCGCAAGCCACCTTGGGCGGCATGGCGGGCAACAACTCCTGCGGCAGCCGCTCCATTGCCTACGGCAATATGGTGCACAACGTGCGCGGCGCATCGGCCTGGCTGTCCGATGGCAGCCTGCACCGCTTCGGACCGGTGGCGCAGCTTGCCGAACCCACCCGCCGCATCGCCGACTTTGTGCAGGGTCTGGCCCAGCGCCACCGGGCTGACATCGATGCCCTGTGGCCCAAGGTCATGCGCCGCGTGGGCGGCTACAACCTGGACATTTTTTGCAACCAGAGCGAGCGCCCCTACACCAAGGATGGCAGCGTCAACCTGGCGCATCTGCTGATTGGCTCAGAAGGCACACTGGCGTACACCAAGGACCTGACGCTGCAACTGTGCCCCTTGCCCGGTGCCAAGGTGCTGGGCATCGTGAACTTCCCCCGCTTTCGCGACGCCATGCTGGCGGCGCAGCACATCGTCCAACTCGGGCCCACGGCGGTGGAATTGGTGGATCGCAGCATGGTGGCGCTGAGCCTGGCGAACCCGGCTTTTCAATCGGTGATGGAGACCGCCCTCATCGGCCGGCCGGACGCCATTTTGTTGGTGGAATTTTGCGGCGACAGCAAGGCGGCAGTGATGCCGAAGCTGCGGGAGTTGTCCACGCTGATGGGCGATCTGGGTCTGCCCGGCAGTGTGGTGAACATGCCGCTGGACGCACAGCAAAAAGCGCTGTGGGAGGTGCGCAAAGCGGGCCTGAACATCATGATGAGCCTCAAGGGCGATGGCAAACCGGTCAGCTTTATCGAGGACTGCGCGGTGCCGTTGGAGCACCTGGCCGACTACACCGACGCGCTGACCGAAGTCTTTGCGCGGCATGGCACGCGTGGCACCTGGTATGCGCACGCCTCGGTGGGGACGCTGCATGTGCGCCCCATTCTGGATATGCGGCGCGACGGGGCCAGCCAAATGCGCGCAATCGCAGAAGAAGCCTCGGCGCTGGTGCGCCGCTTCAAAGGCGCCTACAGCGGCGAGCACGGCGACGGCCTGTGCCGGGGTGAATGGATTCAGTGGCAATTCGGCCCGCACATCACGCAGGCGCTGGCGGACATCAAGCAGCACATGGATCCGGCCGGCCTGTTCAATCCGGGCAAGATCGTCGACACGCCGCGCATGGACGACCCGGCCTTGTTCCGGTTTCCACCGGCACACGCCCCGCAACCCTACCGGCGCATCCCCATCACGCCCGCGCTGGACTGGTCGGTCTGGAACGTCCAGCTCGACCCGCTTAACGAGGTAAGCACCGCGCCGGGCAGCGGCGGCGACGCCACCGGCGGCCTGGCCATGGCGGTGGAAATGTGCAACAACAACGGCCATTGCCGCAAATTTGACAGCGGCACCATGTGCCCGAGTTACCGGGTCACACTGGACGAGCAACACCTGACCCGGGGCCGCGCCAACACCCTGCGGCTGGCGCTGTCGGGGCAGCTCGGCAACGACGCATTAACCAGCGACGCCATGTACGAGAGCATGGACCTGTGCGTGGGCTGCAAAGGCTGCAAACGCGAATGCCCGACCGGCGTGGATATGGCCAAAATGAAGATCGAGTTTCTGCACCACTACAAGCAGAAAAATGGCTATACGCTGGGCGACCGCCTGGTCGCGCACATGCCGGACTACGCCGCATTCGCCAGCCGCTGGGCCGGCGCGATGAACCGACTGGCGCGGCTGCCCGGCATGGCCTGGTTGCTGGAACGCAGCGTGGGTATTTCATCGCGCCGTTCGCTGCCGCAGTGGCGCAGCGACACCTTTTGGCGCAGCCCCGAGCAGCAGGCGCTGTTGAGCGCCGATGCCCTGATGGCTCAGGCAGCCTCCGGTGCCAAGGTCGCCGTGCTGTTTGTCGATACCTTCAATGCCCACCTGGAATCCGAGAACGCGCTGGCGGCGCTGCGCGTATTGCACGCTGCCGGTTACCGGGTTCACGCCCTCACCAAAGACCAGGGACAGCATTGCTGCGGCCGCACCTTTTTAGCGGCTGGCATGGTGGCGCAGGCGCGCCTGCGCGTGGGCGCTTTGGTGAACGCCTTGTTGCCTATGGCGCAGGCAGGGATTGCCATCATCGGCCTGGAGCCATCGTGCCTGCTCACCCTGCGTGATGAGGCCTTGGCCATGGGCCTGGGCGAGGCTGCCACCACCGTGGCCGGACAAGCCGTTTTGCTGGAAGAGTTCATTGCCAAAGAGGCGCAGGCAGGCCGCTTCCAGCTGGACTTCGCGCCCTGTGAAAAACCGGTTTTGGTGCATGGCCACTGCCACCAAAAAGCCTTTGATACCGTGAGCCCGCTGATGCAGGTACTGGCCCTGGTACCCCAGGCGAACCCGCGCTTGATCGAGACCTCTTGCTGCGGTATGGCGGGTGCGTTTGGCTATCAATCCCGCCACTTTGCGACATCGATGCAGATGGCAGAACTCAGCCTGCTGCCGGCCATCCGCAATCAGCCCGACGCCTGGGTGCTGGCCGATGGCACCAGTTGCCGCCACCAGATCCAGGACGGTGCACAGCGCAAGGCCATGCACTTGGCGCGCTGGTTGGAGGCGCATATGGCCCCGGCCGACGAGCCAGCGGCCGAAGTCAACAGCGCGCCGTAGTCAGGCAGCCGCAGCTCCCTTGCGCAACGGCAGCGCCGTTTTGTAGCGCACCTGCTTGAGTGCAAAGCTACTTCGGATTTTTTCCACGCCGGGAATAGGCGTGAGCTGCTCGAGAATGAACTTCTCCAGCGCGCCCATGTCGGCAATGGCCACCCGGATCAGGTAGTCGGAGTCACCCGTCATCAGGTAGCACTCCATGACCTCGTCGTGCTCGGCAATGCGGCGCTCAAACTCGGCCAGCGCGGCTTTGGATTGCTCCTTCAGGCTGATGGAGATGAACACGTTCAACCCCAGGCCCAGCGCCTGCGGCTGGGTCAGCGCCACATAGCGCTGGATCACACCGCCTGCCTCCAGCGCCTTGACCCGGTTCAGACAGGGCGAGGGTGACAAATGCACCCGCCTGGCCAGCTCCACGTTGGTCAGCGAACTGTCTTCCTGCAGTTGCGCCAATATTTTGTAATCCACGCTGTCTAAAAGCATAAAAACTTTCTAAATACGAATTTTTCGTGATTTTATGCTTCTCAATCTTCTTTCAAAGCCACAAAAAAACAGCACATGCCGAGCCCGTCTGTCTACATTGGGGCCTGAGCTAACCACACATCCCGCCCCCCATGCTGCAACGAATCGCCGACGCCGACCCCACCGAAACCACCGAATGGCGCGATGCCTTTGCCGATATCGTCAGCGTGCACGGTCCGGCGCGGGCGCGTTTTTTACTGGACCAGCTGGTGGCACTGGCGCACCAATCGCAGATCGACTGGTCACCCGAACTGGTCACGCCCTATGTCAACACCGTGCCGGTGCACGAGCAACAGCCCTTTCCCGGCGACCTGGCGATTGAGGAAAAGCTCGCCTCGCTGATGCGCTGGAACGCGCTGGCCATGGTGGCGCGCGCGAACGGGGCTTATGGCGAATTGGGCGGCCATATCGCCAGCTACGCCAGCGCTGCCGACCTGTTCGAGGTCGGCTTCAACCATTTTTTCCGGGGTCGCACAGACGGGCAACTCGGTGACCTGGTCTTCTTTCAGCCGCACAGCGCGCCCGGGGTCTATGCGCGGGCGTTTTTGGAAGGCCGTCTGAGCGCGCAGGACCTGGCTCTGTACCGCCAGGAACTCAAAGCCCCACGCGAAGGCGCGCGCGGCCTCTCGAGCTACCCGCACCCGTGGTTGATGCCCGACTTCTGGCAGTTCCCCACCGGCTCCATGGGTCTGGGGCCCATCAGCTCGATTTACCACGCCCGCTTCATGCGCTTCCTCACACACCGCAGCCTGCTGGACTGCGCCGGCCGCAAGGTCTGGGGCGTGTTCGGTGATGGCGAAATGGACGAGCCCGAAAGCATGAGCGCCCTCACCCTGGCCTCGCGCGAAAAACTGGACAACCTGGTGTGGGTGGTCAACTGCAATCTGCAACGGCTGGACGGGCCGGTGCGGGGCAATGGCCGCATCATTGACGAGCTGGAAAAACTGTTTCGTGGCGCCGGCTGGAACGTGATCAAACTCATCTGGGGCAGCGACTGGGACGGCCTCTTCGCCCGCGACACCAGCGGCGCGCTGGTGCGTGCGTTTGCCAACACGGTGGACGGCCAGATGCAAACCTTTGCCGCCAAAGACGGGCGCTTCAACCGCGAGAACTTCTTCGGCCAGAACCCCGAACTCGCAGCCCTGGCGCAGGGCTTAACGGATGCGCAAATTGACCGCCTTAAACGCGGCGGCCATGACCTGGTGAAGATCCATGCGGCCTACGCGGCAGCGGCCCAGCACAGCGGCCAACCCACCGTGATCCTGGCGCACACCAAAAAGGGCTACGGCATGGGCCAGGCCGGTCAGGGCAAGATGACCACGCACAGCCAGAAAAAGCTGGATGAGGCCGCCCTGCTCGCGTTTCGCAACCGCTTTGACCTGCCCTTAAGCGACCAGCAGGCCACCGAGCTGGATTTCTTCAAACCCGCAGATGACAGCGCCGAAATGCAGTATTTGCACGCCCGGCGCGAGGCCCTGGGCGGCTACCTGCCACGCCGCTACACCGCCTGCGCGCCAGTTGCCGTGCCCGCGCTGCAGACCTACGCCGGCTTTGCGCTGCAGGCCGATGGCAAAGAGATGTCAACCACCATGGCCTTTGTGCGCATGCTGGGGCAGTTGCTCAAAGACCCGGTGCTCGGGCCGCGCGTGGTGCCCATCGTGGCGGACGAGGCGCGCACCTTCGGCATGGCCAATCTGTTCAAACAGGTGGGCATTTATTCCAGCGTCGGCCAGCAATACGAGCCCGAAGACATTGGCTCGGTGCTGAGCTACCGCGAAGCCATGGACGGACAAATTCTGGAAGA
>CANIRI010000110.1 GCA_947469815.1 Comamonadaceae bacterium
AGTCATTCGGTATCAACCAAGCCGCGATTCCCGGATTTGTGCGCGACGCTTGGTTCAAGTCGGAAAAAGTGGGCGACTTCTACGGGCAGTGCTCGCAGTTGTGTGGCAAGGAGCATTCCTTCATGCCCATTCACATCAAGGTCTTGTCCGAAGAGGATTACAGCAAGTGGGCTGCGGCCGAGGTCAAAAAAGCAGCTGCCAAGGCAGATGATCCTGCCAAAGTCTGGGCTATGGATGACATCATGGCGCGCGGTGAGAAGGTCTATGCCCAGAATTGCGTGGCCTGCCACCAAGCAAGCGGCAAAGGCGGCGGTGCGATCAAGGCCATTGACGGCGCAGCGGTGGTCAATGACGCCGACAAAACCAAAGAAATCATGGTCTTGCTCAACGGCCAAAACAACGGCGCTATGCCGTCCTGGAAGGCTTTGAGCGATACGGACATCGCAGCTGTGGTGACCTACACCAAGAACCATTGGTCCAATAAAACCGGACAACTGGTTCAACCGGCCGATGTGTTGGCCATGCGCAAGTAATACGCGCTAAAAATCCCATTCAAAACTTATAGCTACCGTACAACGTTAAAAGCGTTAATCGAAAAGGAAATCACCATGAGCGCAGTTCTCGGGCACCACGAACACGCACACGACGACCACAGCCATGCGCCGACGGGTTGGCGTCGTTGGGTATTTGCGACCAACCACAAGGACATCGGTACGCTGTATCTGCTGTTTGCCTTCAGCAATTTGATGATTGGCGGGGTTTTGGCCCTTTGCATCCGTTTGGAGTTGTTCCAGCCAGGGCTGCAGTTCTTTAACCCGGAGCTGTTCAACCAGTTCACCACCATGCATGGCCTGATCATGGTGTTCGGCGCGATCATGCCGGCCTTTGTTGGTTTTGCGAATTGGATGGTTCCGCTGCAGATCGGGGCCGCCGATATGGCCTTTGCGCGCATGAACAATTTCAGCTTCTGGCTGATGATCCCGGCGGCGGTCCTGCTGGTCAGTTCATTCTGGCTGCCAGGCGGAGCGATTGCGGCGGGATGGACCATTTACGCGCCCCTGAGCCTGCAGCAGGGTGCCAGCATGGATGCCGGTATTTTTGCCCTGCACGTGCTCGGCGCGTCTTCCATCATGGGCTCGATCAACATCATTGTGACCATCCTCAACATGCGGGCGCCCGGCATGACGCTGATGAAGATGCCCATGTTCGCCTGGACTTGGCTCATTACTGCTTATTTGCTGATTGCGGTGATGCCGGTGTTGGCCGGTGTGATCACCATGACCTTGACCGACCGCCATTTCGGTACCAGCTTCTTTAACCCCGCCGGCGGCGGCGATCCGGTGATGTTCCAGCACATCTTCTGGTTCTTCGGTCACCCCGAGGTGTACATCATGATTTTGCCGGCCTTCGGCATCATTAGCCAGGTGGTTCCTGCATTTGCACGCAAGCGCCTGTTCGGCTACGCCTCTATGGTGTATGCGACTTCCAGCATTGCCATCCTGTCCTTCATTGTGTGGGCGCACCACATGTTCACCTCCGGCATGCCGGTGACAGGCCAGCTGTTCTTCATGTATGCGACGATGTTGATCGCAGTTCCCACCGCCGTGAAAATTTTCAATTGGATCGCCACCATGTGGCAGGGCTCGATGACCTTTGAGACCCCGATGCTGTTCGCGGTTGGTTTTATTTTCGTGTTCACCATGGGTGGATTCACCGGTCTGATTCTGGCCATGGCCCCCATCGACATCCAGATCCATGACACCTACTACGTGGTCGCCCACTTCCACTATGTGCTGGTTGCGGGTTCGCTGTATGCCATGTTCTCCGGCTTCTATTACTGGTCGCCTAAGTGGACCGGTGTCATGTACGACGAAACCCGGGGCAAGATCCATTTCTGGTGGTCGCTGATTGCGTTCAACGTGACCTTCTTCCCCATGCACTTCCTGGGCTTGGCCGGTATGCCGCGCCGCTATGCGGATTACCCTATGCAATTCGCAGACTTCAATGCCCTGGCGTCGGTCGGCGCATTTGCTTTCGGTTTGGCACAGGTGTATTTCTTCTTCTTCATCGTGCTGCCCATGATGATGGGCAAGGGCGAAAAAGCGCCGCAAAAGCCCTGGGATGGTGCTGAAGGGTTGGAGTGGGAAGTGCCTTCGCCCGCGCCGTTCCACACCTTTGAGACGCCGCCCAAGTTGAACGCCAATGCGACGCGGATTGTGGGTTGATGCCAGACCATTCAGAGCGTGATGCCGTGAAGACTGTCCAGGCTCAAGCCAATCGCCGTCTGGGATTGATACTGGGCTCTGTTGCCGTCGCTTTTTTCATCGGCTTTATGGTGAAAATCTCTTTGCTCAGCGGAAATTTCGCATGAACCTGACCCGGGCAAACCAACAGGTTTCCCGCAAGTTGGCGGTGGTGGCCCTGGCCATGTTCGCGTTCGGTTATGCCCTGGTGCCCATGTACCGTGCGATTTGCGAGTACACGGGTATCAACATACTGGCGCTCGCTGAGCAGACCATACCCGGCGCACGCGCGGTACCCAAGAACACCCAAATTGACACCAGCCGGACCATCACGGTGGAATTCGACGCCAACGCACGCGGACCCTGGGAGTTCCGCCCGGACCAGCGTACCGTGCAAGTCCACCCCGGGGAAGTCATCACGGTGATGTACGAGTTTCAGAATACCCAGAACCGCCGCATGAGCGCACAGGCCATTCCCAGCTACGCACCACAGCAGGCTGCAGCGCACTTCAACAAACTGGAGTGTTTTTGTTTTCAGCAGTACACGCTGGATGCCGGTGAGAAAAAGTCATGGCCTGTCGTTTTTGTGGTGGATCCCAAGTTGTCCGCTGATGTCAAAACCATCACCCTGTCCTACACATTCTTTGAAGTTGGGGGCAAGACGCCTCCGGCCCCTGTGGCCAAGGGAGCGCAGAACTTCACAGGTGATGGGAAGGCTTGATGGTCGCTGGTGCTTTAGCCCGTTTTGGCCGCAGCGTGAAGGCGGTGGGCTGGTCATTCCTGGGAATTCGCAGCAAAGCGGGGCAGGAAGGTGACCATGCCGGACTGAAGCCCCTGGAAGTGATGGCGGTTGGTTTGATCGGAGTTTTTGTGTTGATCGGGGTCTTGGTGACCATCGTCAACTGGGCGGTTTCGAAGTGATACGCCTAAGTGTGTCGCTGGCTGATTTTTGGGAAAAATGGAGTTGAAATGAGTTCAAACGCACACGGGGGGACGCCCCATTATTTTGTTCCGGAGCCCTCCCGCCATCCGGCTATGGCGGCCTTGGGGCTGTTTTTTGTCATTCTCGGTGCGTCCCAATGGGTGAACGATGCCAACTGGGGCAAATACTCTGTCGTCTTGGGGTTTGTCATTCTGTTCGCGGTATTGTTCCAGTGGTTCAGCGACGCGATTGCTGAGAGCGAAGGCGGTCAGTATGGCAAGCGCATTGATATTTCCTTTCGCTGGAGCATGAGCTGGTTCATCTTCTCGGAAGTCATGTTTTTTGGGGCTTTCTTCACCGCACTGTGGTGGGGTCGCGCGCATTCGGTTCCCGAGGCCGGCAGTTTGGACAATGCCTTGCTGTGGCCCGGTTTCAAGGCGGTTTGGCCAAGTCTGGCCGCAGGTGTGACCGGATCGCCCGCCGACATCGTCGAGCCCTTCACCACCATGGGCCCGCTATGGCTGCCCACCATCAACACCGCATTGCTCTTGACCTCGGGCGTGACTTTGACCATTGCCCACCATGCGCTGATTGACAACCACCGTGGCCGCACCATCGCGTTCATGTGGTTGACCGTACTTCTGGGTATTACCTTCCTCTTCGTGCAAGGCTATGAGTACTACCACGCCTATACCGAGCTCAATCTCAAGCTGTCATCCGGTATTTACGGCTCCACCTTTTTCATGCTGACCGGCTTTCACGGTTTCCATGTCTTTGTCGGCATGCTGATGCTGCTGTTCATCACGCTACGGATTCAAAAAGGCCACTTCAAACCAACCAGCCATTTTGGTTTTGAAGGCGCGGCCTGGTACTGGCATTTTGTGGACGTGGTGTGGCTGGGTCTGTACATCCTGGTGTACTGGATGTAAGGTATTTGGCTGTCGCGTGCAGCGCCACTGCGTGAAAGGCACCACACCCGGTGCCTTTTCTGTTTCCAGGCCTCTGGCCTCTGGATGTCAGCGGCCCACAGGCAAGCCGGTCGGCTGGATCAGACCGAGTTGCCAGGCCAGCAAAACACCCAAAAACAACAATATGGAAACGGCCACCCGCAGCGCCAGCGCCCACGCCATGCGCTTGGATTTCGCAACCGGTGACGGGTTGCCGCGCAACATGAAAAACAGCGCCGTACCCAGCGCCGCAAAAATACCCAAAAACCCCAAGGCGATGAAATACGACATGCCGAGGATTATCCGGTGAATTCCCGTGGACGCTTTCTGCTGGTCAGCGTGGCCACGCTGATCGGTGTGGGCCTGACACTGGCGCTGGGGCGTTGGCAGTTGCAGCGTGCCGCCTACAAAGAAGATCTCGCCCAGCAGGTGCAGGCGCGCGCTGCCTTAGTGCCGTTGCCGCAAGATACGCTGCTGGCCTTGGAGCCTGATGGCCTGCCACCCCAGGCGCAACGCCGCACCGCGTTGCGTGGTGTCTGGCTGCCTCAACATACCGTTGCGCTCGATAACCGGCAGATGCTGGAAAAGCAGGGCTTTTTCATCATGACCCCCTTGCAGCTCGACGCCTCTGGTGCAGTGGTGTTGGTACAGCGCGGCTGGTTACCGCGTAATTTTCTGCAGCGCGATGCCTTGCTGCCTTTTGAGACGCCCGCCGGTGTAGTGGAAGTGGCGGGTACCATTGCCCTGGCACCCGCCAGGCTTTATGCATTCGACGCGGCCGAAAAGGGCACGATCCGCCAGAATCTGGACATTGCCAATTACCGCATTGAGACCGGCTTGCCGCTGCGGGATTTCATGCTGGTTCAGCAGGGCCCGGCGTCCGAAGGTTTATTGCGTTCGTGGCCTGCGCCGAACCTCGGTATCGAGCGGCATTACGGTTACGCTTTTCAATGGTTCAGTTTGGCGGCGCTGATTGCCGGGCTGTACTTTTGGTTTCAATGGTTGCGCCCTCGCTGGCGTGCAAAGGATCAACTTCCCGATGACCGCACCTGATCGAATGGACGACCGCCCTGTGGATTTTGCTGTGCATTCCATGCCCCAAGCGCATGAGTTGGCGCAGCAGCCTGAGCGTATCCGCAGTGGGCGCATCAAGATGCTGCTCGTGCTGGCGGTGTGTGCCGCGCCGGTGATCGCCTCGTATTTCACCTATTACGTTGTGCGGCCCGCAGCGCGCACCAATTTTGGGGTGTTGGTCGAGCCCCAGCGGCCGCTGCCCGAGCTGGTGGCGCAAGACCTGGATGGCAAGCCGGTGCCGATGGCCAGCCTGCGCGGCCAATGGTTGGTCATGAGCGTGGCGCATGCGGCCTGTGATGCGAGCTGCGAGGCCACCTTGTTCCTGCAGCGCCAATTGCGCGCCGGGCTGGGCAAAGACAAAGACCGCGTGGATTGGGTATGGCTGATCGACGACGACGCCCCGGTGCCGCCGGCCATGCTGCCCCGTCTGGAGGGCTCCACCACCTTGCGCATTCCCGCGCAGTCTGCCGCGCAGTGGCTGGGTGACGGTGCAGCCGGTCCGCTGTACGGTGCCGTTTACCTGGTAGATCCTTTGGGCAATTACATGATGCGTTTTCCGGCGCTGGACCTGCAGCCCGACAGCACACAGGAAGCCAAGCTGCTGCATGCCAAAAAAGTCAAACGCGATGTGGAGCGCCTGTTGCGCGCTTCAGCATCCTGGGACACGGCGGGGCGCTAAGTGGTAGACCTTGAACCTGTTTTTTCGCTTTTGGGCATTGCCGCGCTCGTAGCTGCGGTGTTTCTCTGCATCTTTTGGTTGCGCCGTGCGGCTGGTGCGCGCACGCCATGGCGCTTGGCCTTAACCGTTTTCACGCTGTTTCTCACCTTTGATTTGGTCTTGTTTGGCGCTTTTACGCGCCTGACCGACAGCGGCCTGGGCTGCCCGGATTGGCCGGGTTGTTATGGCACCGCCAGCCCGCTGGCTGCACATGCGGATATCGCCGAAGCCGAGGCGGCCATGCCCGGCGGGCCGGTGACCCACGGCAAAGCCTGGATCGAGATGGTGCACCGCTACCTGGCCTCCGGGGTTGGCGCGTTGATCACCATACTGGCGGTCGCCGCGTGCCTGCCGGCCGGACGCCGCCACCGCATGGGGTTCGGCCTGCCCTTGCTGACCTTGTTCTGGGTATGTGTGCAGGGGGCCTTTGGCGCACTGACCGTGACGCTCAAATTGCAGCCCATCATCGTCAGTCTGCATTTATTGGGTGCCTACGTCTTGCTCGCGCTCTTGACCATCCAGGTGCGGCGCTTGGGCGACCCGGACGCGCACGGCGCGCCAGGCGCTGGACTGCGACCCTGGCTTTGGCTGGGCCTGCTTGCGGTCCTGGTGCAGGCCAGCCTGGGCGCCTGGGTCAGCACCAACTACGCGGTCCTGGTCTGTTCGGACTTCCCCACCTGCCACGGTAGTTGGTGGCCCGATATGGATTTCGCACCGGCCTATACCCTGTGGCGGCCGCTTGGCATGGGGCCTGACGGCGCGCCGCTCAGTCTGCAGGCAATGACCGCCATCCACATGACCCATCGCCTGGGAGCGGCAGTCTTGTTGGTGATTCTGTTGGCCCTGGTATGGCGTATGCGCAGTGTGCCCGCCATGCAGCTGCCTGCGCGCTGGCTCAGTGCTTTGCTGGCGCTGCAGATCGCCACAGGCCTGAGTAATGTGGTGTTGGGTTGGCCCTTGTTGGCCGCGGTGCTGCACACGGGCGGTGCGGGTGCCTTGCTGGTGGTGCTGGTCTGGTTGCTCAGTGGCAGCCCCCGGGTGGCTGCTGCGATAGACTGAGCCGCTATGTCTGACAACGCGCTTCCCGCTCCGCCAACTGCCGTCAAACCCTTGGCGGCCTGGCGTCAGTACAAGGCCCTGACCAAGCCACGGGTGATTCAACTCATCGTCTTTTGCGCGCTGATTGGCATGGTGCTGGCGGTGCCCGGTGTTCCGGGTATGGACGATGTGGTCACGGCCACGATTGCCAGTCTGGGCATCTGGCTGGTGTCCGGTGCGGCGGCGGCCTTCAATTGCATTGTGGAAAAAAGCATAGACGCCAAAATGAAGCGCACCTCCTGGCGGCCCACCGCGCGCGGCGACTTGAGCGATGTGCAAACCCTGCTGTTCTCGGCGGTTTTAGGGATTGCAGGCTCCGTGATTCTGTATATCTGGATCAACCCGCTGACCATGTGGCTGACATTCGGTACCTTTGTCGGCTATGCGGTGATCTACACCATGGTCTTGAAGCCGCTCACACCGCAGAACATCGTGATCGGCGGGGCCTCCGGCGCGATGCCGCCGGTGTTGGGTTGGGCCGCCATGACCAACGAGGTAACGGCAGAT
>CANIRI010000111.1 GCA_947469815.1 Comamonadaceae bacterium
GAGGCGTTTGAACTCTATCCGGGGGATATTATTTTCTCAGGCACCCCGGAGAACGTCGGCCCCGTGGTGCGCGGAGATGTGATCGAGATGCATATCGACGGCCTGCCCGACCTGAGCGTCAAAATCGTTTAACGAGACCCGCGTTGCGCGGGGCGCTTCTCAAACCGCGCCGTGCGGATGGGTAGGGTCTACCCACAAAACTGTCTGCGGCGGCTCGGCGGGTTCAATGTCCAAATTGACCGCGACGGCCTGGCCGTCGCTGCGGCATAAAACGCATTCCAGCATCTCATCCGCGCTGGCATTGATCTCTTGGTGCGGCACCCAGGGCGGCACGTAAATAAAGTCGCCGGGGCCCGCCTCGGCCACAAACTCCAGCTTGTTACCCCAGCGCATGCGGGCGCGGCCCTTGATGACGTAAATCACGCTCTCCAAGGGCCCATGGTGGTGGGCGCCGGTTTTGGCGTCGGGGTGGATATGCACCGTGCCGGCCCACAGCTTTTGCGCACCCACGCGGGCAAAGTTGATCGCCGCTTTGCGGTCCATGCCCGGGGTGGAGGGAACATTGCCATCGAGCTGGTCACTTGGAACCACGCGCACCCCATCGTGTTTCCAATCGGTTGTGTGGCTGTGGCCTGGTTCATCGCTCATGGGGAACTCCGTCTGCGGGCAATAAAAGAAACATCGTAGCGCAAGCCAGGGCCCTTATGCCTTCGCAGAATTGGCAATTGATGTACAAATGCCAGTGCCTACAGACCACTGCCCCACCGTACAAGGAGCCCCGCCAATGCCCAAACCTTATTCACATTCAGCGCGCTGCTGGCTAGCGCTAGGTGCCATCGTACTGGTGGGGTTTCTGCAGAGCGCTTCGGCCATGAGCATTCGCGAGTTGCGCGCGCTGGAGCGTGACAACCCCAAACAGGGCGCTGACTTTGTGGTGTATTACCTGGTGGGCGCGATGGAGGCGACAGTGCAAGTAGACGCAGCGGCCGTTCGCGCCGGTGATTCCCCGCGCATTTGCCTCAATGGCCGCCGGTTGGAGCCTTCCATGGCCCTGTCGCTTTACCGCACCGAGTTGCGCCGCAACGCCGAACTGTACGAGGCGGATATGCCGGTTCCGTTGGTCATGCTGAATGCCTTGGAGCGGGTTTATGCGTGCTAGGGGGTAGCACACCACGGCATCGTCTGGCCATGAGCCCAGCACTGCGCCACCTTTGAGCCGAAAGAAACCTGATCCCTTTTCATTGTTATCCCTGACTGGGTAAAGTTCGGCTCTGGGCGGAGCATTTTTTCGCGCTATTTTTTACTTACAGACAAGGCAACTTTGTATGACTTTACCGATCCGCTTTTCAAAAACCGGGCCAGACGGTTGGCCGAATTTGGCTGATCTGCCCTTGGAGCACGCCGAGCTTTTGGCGGGATTGCCTCGTGGACAGGACTTTGCCTATTTTCAGCGTCCCGAGGCAAAACTGCGCGCCGGAATCTGGCGATCGACGGCCTACACCGAAAGGTATGAGAGTTATCCAACCGACGAATTCATGGTCATCTTGAAAGGTGAGGTGACGCTAGAAAACGATGAAGTCAGTGAAACTTTCCGGGAAGGTGATTCCTTTTTCGTTCCAAAGGGATTCAAGGGCGTCTGGCGGCAGCCAGTGGACATGGTGAAGTTCTATGTGATTGTCGAATGACTTCGACAAGCGTGGATACCGCGGTACGCGACGAAGGGCACTACGACTACATCATCATCGGCGCCGGGTCGGCGGGGTGTGTATTGGCCCATCGGCTCGGCGAAGATTCAAACCTTCGTATTTTGGTTCTGGAGGCTGGTGGCAGCGACCGGGCGACGATTGTTTCCATGCCGTCGGCGCTGTCTATTCCCATGAACACGACCCGCTTCAACTGGGGCATGTCCACCGAACCAGAGCCGGGTTTGGATGGGCGCGTGATGAACTTGCCGCGCGGGAAAGGCTTGGGAGGATCCTCCTCCATCAACGGTATGTGCTGGGTGCGTGGCAACCCCATGGACTATGAATTGTGGGAGGCCTTGGGCGCAGAGGGCTGGCGATGGTCCAACGTGCTGCCCTACTTTCAACGACTCGAAGCAGTGCACGGCGGTGGGCCGCTGCGCGGCACTGATGGGCCCATGAAAATCACCCGGGGTCGGGAGAAGAATCCGCTTTACCAAGCCTTTGTGCAGGCGGGCGTACAAGCGGGCTATGCCCAAAGCCCCAATATGAACCAGCGCCAGCACGAAGGCTTTGGGCCGATGGAGATGAACGTGGGCGGCGGTAGGCGCTGCAGCGCTGCAGTCGCCTATTTGCGTCCCGCTATTGCGCGGGGCAATGTGCGGGTGGTAACCGGGGCCTTGGTCGACAAGGTACAGATGACCGGTCGCCGTGCCACCGGTGTGCTGTTTTCCGTCAAGGGGCACGCCTGTCGCGCCCACGCCGGGCGGGAGGTTATCTTGTCTGCCGGCTCCATCATGTCGCCTGCGATCCTGAAGCGGTCCGGTATCGGGCCCGAACAAGAACTGCGTGATCACGGCATTGCCGTGCTGCACCACAGCCCCGGGGTTGGTGAAAATTTGATGGACCATCTGGAGCTGTATATCCAACAGGAATGCACGCAGCCGGTCAGCTTGTACGCGGACGTCGGATTGCTGGGTAAAGCCAAGATTGGCGCGCAATGGCTGCTCACCCACCGGGGTTTGGGTGCCACCAACCATTTTGAAAGCGGCGGCCATATCCGAAGCCGCGCGGGCATCGTCTATCCCGATATTCAGTTCCATTTTCTGCCCCTCGCTATTTCCTATGATGGCAAATCCATGGCGAGCGGCCACGGCTACCAGGTCCATGTGGGCTCCAAGCGTTCGAAAAGCCGGGGATGGGTGCGGCTTCGGGACAGTCGGCCTGAAAGTCTGCCGCGTGTGCGCTTCAATTACATGACGCATGAAGACGACTGGCTGGAGTTCCGCGCATGCATCCGCCTGAGCCGTGAAATCTTTGCACAGGCGGCGATGGCGCCCTACCGTGGCAAAGAACTGGCACCCGGAGCCGACGCACAGAGCGATGAACAACTGGATGCGTTTATCAAACGCAAAGTGGAAAGTGCCTATCACCCCAGCGGCACCTGCCGCATGGGGGTCGATGAGGCCGCAGTGACGCAGCCGGACGGCCGGGTGCGCGGGGTTGAGGCGTTGCGGGTGATCGACGCCTCCGTGATGCCGCAGGCCACGGCGGGTGATTTGAACGCGCCCACATTGGTGCTGGCAGAACGGATGGCCGATCTGATTCGCGGCCGCCATCTTCCAGAGGCCACCGATGCCCCGCTTTTGGCCGCATCAGACTGGGCCGGCTCGCAGCGGACATCTACTATTCAACGCGACTATTCAGGCGACCGCGCAAGCTTGCGTAAAGCGCTGCTGGTCAGTAAGGCATAAGTCTCGCTAAGCCTCCACAAAAACAAGTGACTTTACGTGGGGCTCAAGGCTTCAGGAATATCACGCGCGCCGTGCAATATGCGAATGATGGTGATCTGCTCTGTCGTCGACGCAAAAAAGATCACGTAGTTGCCATGCGCGCATGACCGCAAGTCATCAGAAAGCTCGGGTAGTCGCCGATCTCCTCAAGATCGGACGCTGCCAGGGGCGTTATCAGCAACTGCATTAGCGAGCTTTGCGAGTCGCCTGCTGTGCGTATTTAGCTTGTAGTCGATCAAACACAGGTTCTGCTGCAAGTGCTGCGCCACTGGCCTTGCCTGCGGCGATGTCATTTTTTAGAGCTTGGAATTGGATGGCCTGCTGGCGCTCGGTGTCCTCGAGCAATCGCAGTCCAGCACGGACGACTTCACTGACGTTGTTGTAGCGGCCGCTTTCGACTTGGTCGCGGATGAAGGTCTCAAAATGAGGGCTCAGGGCAACGCTGGTGGGCATGACGATCTCCTAACAGTTAATAACTATTATTATTTACCCGCCAGCTCGTCTCGTCAAGATTGAACGGGCCGCTGCGGCAGTCCGCAGTCAGGGCGCAGAAGCAAAAAGCCCCGCAAACACGGAGCTTCTTTCGGGAGTAACGGCCTTACGAAGAGGCCTAAGGTCTGACTTCAGCTCACCGCTGTAGGCGGCTCCGCTTGAAGGATTGGTCAGACATCAACGGACTTGCTGTAGGCGTAGAACTCTTCATCTCGGACCCAACCCAGTGCTTCGTATGCGGCCTGGGCAGGCTTGTTGGTTTTCGCAGTATTCAGGTCCATTCGCGCCTTGCCACGCGCCGCTGCAAGCTTCTCAGCAGCTTGCAGCAGAACCGTACCGGCGCCCGAGCGCCTTGCCTGCGGGTTGACGAATAGATCGTAGAGCGTGTACGTCGGCTTGGCTTCGACCGAGCAGAAGCTTGGGTACAGCTGGCAGAAGCCGATGACCGCTTGCGCCTCGCTTGAGGCCAGCAGGATCACGGATTCGTCGTTCTGAAGGCGAGCGTGGATGAAGCGCTTGGCCAGATCCAGGTCCGGCTCCTGCAGATAGAACTGACGATAGGCATCGAACAGCGGGGCGATGACACCGAGGTCGGCGAGCGTTGCGATTCGGGTTTGGATGGTGCTCATGGGGAGTTGTGCGCCCGAAGGCGCATTTTTACTAGCTTACTAGCGGAACAGAGTCCGCGAAATACCATCGGCGACGAACCCATCTAAAGGCTACACAGCTTCGAGCAATTTGTCATTAGCTGCCTTGGTACTCTTCACAACTTCTATGTGCCGCTTACCATCTACACCCCTTACAACATAGCGTTGATAAGCGAGTTTCTCAACAGTTTGCACCCGTTCTATCGCTTCAGAAATTTTTGTATTTCCGTTGAATTTAGCCATAACCATCAACCGCACCATATGGTCGTACACACTGGGGACAGAGTCCTTACGCTCCCACAAGCTAACCGCATTTTCTGAGACATCCAAAAATTTACCGAGGCCTTCCTGTGTAAGGCCAAGTTGAACGCGTAAGAAACGAAACTCATAGCCAGCGAGCAGCCCAGATTTTTCGATCAATTTTGAAGCAAGCAGTTTATGCAGCCCATCAATATCTTTGACCGAAACGGCTATACCGTACTTCGTTTCCTTTTTTGTATAGCCGTTCTCTAGCCATACATTAGGCAATCCACAAGCCGTGTAGTGCAATAGATTTTTCATTTTCTCACCTTGCGTTAACCATGACTGTCACAACAATGGCATCTGGATCAGATTCGTCTAGAGCAACGACAACTGAAATGTTGCGATTCGTTCCAAAATGTTCCATCCGGCACTTTAAGGACCCAGTCTTCCTATCCCTCACAGGCGGGCGCTCGATCACACCATGCCGCAGACAGTCGATAACTTGAAGGTCCGTAACACCCCTGTAAGTCATCCTGTCCTGAGCATGCTCCGAGATAAAGACGGCGTCGCTATGTTTAGCAAGCGTTCTGATGTGCTTCTGCAACTGCGAATTGGTCATTAGCCCGAAGTTAAGTGTATCACCCATAAATTTTGTGGCTCAAAGGATTTTTGAAATCCCCACAAAAGTAGGGCAGAGCGCACAGCCGCTTAAGTTCGCACGCGCTCTGAACAGTCACTCATCAAAAAGTCATTTTTTCGCAGGCTTGGAGCACTGTAAAAGTCGCCGCTCCCGTTTTGCGATCTGTTCGGCCGCTCGAGCCACTGCACGAGCGCATTCGCAATCTCAACTATATTTTCAAACTTTAAGCGCCTTCCGGTAATGCGCGCAGTTTTTACATTTGTTGGCATGACCGGAACAGCTGTATGCACCACCCCAGGGATTTGGCTAGGCCTGGGGTCGAGTCCTCCCGAACGATCCGGCTGATTCGTGTGGGTAAATGGTGGGTTGAAAACCCCCATAAACAAAAAACCCTTGTAAATCTTCGACTTACAAGGGCTCACTGGCGGAAACGGAGGGATTCGAACCCTCGATGAGGCTCTACACCCCATACTCCCTTAGCAGGGGAGCACCTTCGGCCACTCGGTCACGTTTCCAGCGGTCAAATTATCTCACGGCGCGCAAGTGCCGCACTGGCGGGTCAAGCGCCGGGTTGCTCCAGCTCAAAGGCTTTGTGCAAAGCGCGCACTGCGAGTTCCATGTACTTCTCATCAATGACCACCGAGGTTTTGATCTCTGAGGTGGAAATCATCTGGATATTGATGCCCTCTTCACTCAGCACCTTGAACATCTTGGCCGCAATGCCGACATGGCTGCGCATGCCGATGCCGACGATGGACACTTTGCAGATCTTCGGGTCGCCAACCACATCGCTGGCGCCGAGCTGGGGGATGACCGTGCTCTTGAGCAAATCGATGACGCGGGCGTAATCGCCCCGGTTCACGGTGAAACTGAAATCGGTAATACCGTCTTTGCTGAGGTTTTGGATGATCACGTCCACGTCGATATTGGCGTCGGCCACCGCACCCAGAATTTGGTAGGCAATGCCGGGACGGTCGGGCACGCCCAAGACCGAGATTTTGGCTTCGTCGCGGTTGAACGCGATGCCGGAGACAACGGCTTGTTCCATGTTTTCATCTTCCTCAAAAGTGATCAGCGTGCCCGACTGGGCTTCTTGCGTGATGTCGATATCCCAGGGCGTGAAGCTGCTCAGCACGCGCAAGGGCACGCGGTACTTGCCCGCAAACTCCACCGAGCGAATTTGCAAAACTTTGGACCCCATGGATGCCATTTCCAGCATCTCTTCAAAGCTCACGGTTTTCAAGCGCCGGGCTTCGGCCACCACGCGGGGGTCGGTGGTGTACACGCCATCGACGTCGGTGTAAATCAAGCACTCTTTCGCCTTGAGCGCCGCAGCCACCGCCACCGCCGATGTATCAGACCCCCCGCGACCGAGCGTGGTGATATTGCCCTGCGGGTCCACGCCCTGAAAGCCGGTGACGATGACGACCCGCCCGGCTTCAAGATCGGCCCGGACTCGCACGTCATCAATCGATTCAATCCGCGCCTTGGTGTAAGCCATGTCGGTGCGAATGGGGACTTGCCAGCCTGCGTAACTGACCGAGGGAATGCCCTCGGCCTGCAAAGCAATGGCCAAGAGCGCGCTGGAGGCTTGTTCGCCCGTGGCCGCCAAGGCGTCAAGCTCGCGGGCATAGGCTTCGTCGTGGTGCTGGGGGGCCAATTCTTTGGCAAGGCCTAATAGTCGGTTGGTTTCGCCGCTCATGGCCGAGGGAACAACCACCATGTGGTAGCCCGCCCGAACCCATTTGCCGACCCGCTTGGCGACGTTGCGGATGCGCTCGGTAGAGCCCATCGACGTGCCGCCGTATTTGTGAACAATTAATGTCATCTACGGTTATTTTTGGCTAAAGCGTGGAATTGTACCAACGCAGTACAGAGCCTTCGCGCCGCACAAAGCCGCTTCCGACCCGGATATCGATGTGGTGACCACGGGTTATGCAGGCGGCAATTTGCGCCAGAAGGGCCTGTAACTGCGCGGTGCTGGGCGTGGTGGCAAACC
>CANIRI010000112.1 GCA_947469815.1 Comamonadaceae bacterium
CCCATGCCACCGACGCGGGTGGTTCGATCCGCGTACCGGCTGCCGCCTGCGGCGTGCTGGGCCTTAAACCTGGGCGCGGTGCCACGCCGCAAGGCCCCGACTACAACAACCTGCTGGGCGGCTTGGCGAGCGAATTTGTCATCAGCCGCAGCGTGCGCGATACCGCGGCCGCGTGGCAGATCGTGCATCCCGGCAGCCCGGCGCTGCCGCACCAGCTCGCACCGCTGAAGGTCGGCCTGCTGACCCAAGCGCCGCAGGGTGTGGCAGTGGACGCAGCCTGGGCTGGTGCAGCCGAATCGGTGGCGCGCTTGCTCGGTGATGCCGGGCACGCGGTCGAGATGCTGGGCAGCCGCCGCCTGGAAGCGGCATGCGCCCTGTCTGCCCAGGCTTTCAGCGTCTACGCCTGCCGCAGCGCGGCCGCCGCTGCGCAGGCTTTACAGCCCGCACCCGATGGCTTGGAGCCCATGACGTGGGCGGCAGTGCGCGTGGGCGAAGCCTTGAGCGCCTTGGAACATGCGCAGGCTGAAATCGCCGTAGCGCGCGTCAGCGCGTTCATGGACGGCTTATTCGCGGAATACGACCTGATTCTCAGCCCCGCCCTAGCTCATGGTCTACCTGGCATAGGCGAATGGGACACTGCAGCGCAGCCCTGTGATGCCGCCGCTTTGCATGCCCACTTTGAACGCTTTACCGCCATCGCGTCCTTTTCGGCGCTGGCCAATGTGGCGGGTTGCCCTGCCATCGTGGTTCCGCACGGGCGCGACCCGCAAGACATGCCGTTGGCCGTGCAAATAATGGCAGCGCGCACCCGCGAGCCCCTGCTCATTTCCGTGGCCGCACACCTGGAATCGGTCGCCCCTTGGCCCGTCGTGGCACCGCTGGCCTATGTCTGATCCGCGCGCTGCCACAGCCCCGGTTGACGCTCCGGCTTTGCGCCTGCAGGGCATCAGCAAGCGCTTTGGCGAGGTGCGCGCCAACACTGATATCTCGCTGACCCTGGCGCAAGGCGAAATACTGGGTCTTCTGGGCGAAAACGGCGCTGGCAAAACCACGCTGATCAGTATTTTGTTTGGCCACTATGTCGCCGATACCGGACAGATTGAGGTCTTTGGCAAGCGGCTCGAGCCGGGCTCACAGCGTGCGGCGATTGCGGCGGGCATTGGCCTGGTGCACCAGCACTTCACGCTGGCAGCCAACCTGAGCGTGCTGGACAACGTGCTGGTGGGCACCGAAAGCCTGTGGCGGGCCGGGTCGGCCCGGCAGGCCGCGCGTGCGCGTTTGCGGGAGCTGTCCGAGCAGTTCGGCCTGCGGGTGGATCCGGACGTGCCGGTACACCGCCTGTCGGTGGGCGAGCAGCAGCGGGTAGAAATTCTCAAATCGCTGTACCGGCAAGCCCGCGTTCTGGTGCTCGATGAGCCGACCGCCGTACTGACGCCGGGCGAATCCATCACCCTGTTTGAAACCCTGCGTAAGATGGCTGTTGCCGGGCTGTCGGTGATTTTGATCAGCCACAAGCTTGACGAGGTGCTGCGCGTAGCCGACCAGGTGGCGGTGCTGCGCGCAGGCGAGCTGGTGGCGCAGCGCGCGGCGCGTGATCTGGATCGCGCCACGCTGGCCGAGCTGATGGTGGGACGCCGCGTGGTCCGCCCCACCCGCAAACCGCTACCTGTGGGCGATGTGGTCTGGTCACTGCGTGACGCCAGCCTGGGCGGCCAAGGTGGACGCAGCCATCTGCGCGGGGCGACGCTGAACGTGCACGCGCATGAAATTGTTGGCGTAGTGGGCGTGGCGGGCAATGGGCAGCAGGCGCTGCTCGAGCTGGCCTGCGGCATGCGCGCACCCCGCGCGGGCGCGGCGCTCTTGCGCGGCCAGCTCGTGGATAAACCGCGCCACCACAGCCTGCGCGCGGCCGGGCTGGCGCGTATCCCCGAAGACCGGCACCGCGAAGGCGTGGTGGGCGATCTGGCGCTGTGGCACAACGCCATCATCGAAGACTTGGGCGACCCGCGATTCAGCCGCTGGGGCTGGTTGCGCAAAGCTGCGGCGCTGGATTACACCCGCCAACTGATCAGCGACTTTGACATCCGCTGCGCCGGACCTGAACAAAAAACCCGGCTGCTCTCGGGTGGCAATATGCAAAAACTCATCGTCGGCCGTGGCCTGGCGGCGCAACCCTCCTTCATCGTCGCCAGCCAGCCCGTGCGCGGCCTGGACGAAGGCGCGATTGCCGATGTGCACGCCCGCCTGCTGGCCGCCCGCGAGCGCGGGGCCGCGGTGCTGCTGGTGACCGACGATCTGGACGAGGCGCTGGAACTATCCGACCGCATCGTGGTGATCCAAAACGGGCGTTTGAGCGCGCCGATTGCTGCGCAGGACTACGACGTGGCGACCATCGGCATGTTGATGCTGAGCGAACAGGGGGAGACCCATGCGGCTTGAACGGCGTAATGCACCCCCGGCGGGCTTGATCCTGCTCAGCATCGGGCTGGTGCTGGGCCTGATGGCACTGTCCGGCTCGGCGCTGATCTACGCCGCTGGAGCGCCGGTCTGGGCGAGCTGGGGGGCGATGTTCAAGGGCGCATTCGGCTCCAAACTGGCGATCACCGAAACCCTGACACGCGCCACGCCTTTGATGTTTACTGGGCTGGCCTGCGCGCTGGCCTTTCGTTCGCGTTTGTGGAATATCGGCGCCGAAGGCCAACTTTATGCCGGTGCCTTGGCCGTGGCTGCCTTGGGCAGCGGCGCAATTGACGCGCCCCCCGTCGTGCTGATTCCGCTGCTCATGTTTGCCGCTGCGCTGGCCGGTGCGGCCATGCTGCTGGGGCCGGCGCTGCTCAAGCGCTACATGAACGTGGATGACGTGGTGACCACGCTGCTGCTGAACTTCATCATGGCCCTGTTTGTGTCCATCATGATCCAGGGCCCCATGCGCGACCCGCTGTCCATGGGTTGGCCGCAAACCATGCCGGTACTGGACTCCGTAACGCTGGACAAACTGATCTCGCAATCACGCCTGCACACCGGGCTGCTGCTGGGCGTGGCCTTGTGTGCCTTGATGGCGCTGGTCGAGTCGCGCTCGGTCTTCGGTTTGCAACGCCGCGCGGTCGGTCTGAACCCGCACGCGGCCCACTTTGCCGGCATCCCAGCCACCCGGGTGTTGTTGTGGACCGCTGTGGGCTCGGGTGGTTTGGCAGGACTCGCGGGCGCGGTGGAAGTGATGGGCCTGCGCGGCTATGTCGCAGGTGATTTGTCGCCCGGTTACGGCTATGCAGGCGTCATCGTGGCCATGCTGGCGCAGCTGCATCCGCTGGGCGTACCGGCGGCGGCGATGCTGGTGGCCAGCGTGTTTGTCGGTGCGGACGCGATGAGCCGGGCTTTCAATGTGCCCAGCTTCATTGCCGACGTGATGGTCTCGCTGTCCTTGCTCAGCATGATGGGCGCGTCCTTTTTCCTCAGCTACCGGGTGCGGCGATGAACGAAGCCCTTGACCTTTTCTTCACTGCCAGCCTGTGGGCTGCGGTATTCCGCATTGCCACGCCGCTGATATTCGGCATGCTGGGTGAGCTGATTTGCGAACGCGCGGGTGTGGTCAATCTGGGCATTGAAGGCATCATGACTTTTGGTGCGCTGAGTGCCTGGCTGGCGGTGTTCCATGGCTGTGACCTGTGGACCGGCATGCTGGTCGCCGCCGCTTCCGGGGCCGCATTCGGGCTGCTGCATGCCTTGCTGACCGTGCCCATGGCGCAGTCGCAACACGTGACCGGCTTAGGGATCACCCTATTGGCCACCAGCCTGGCATCGTTCATTTACCGCTTAGCCGTTCCGGCCAAAAGCACGCCACCGACCATCATGCCCTTTCAGCCGGTGGACCTGCCCTTCCTGAATGCGCCTTTTCTGGCTGCCACCGCCCCCACCTACCTGGCGCTGGGCCTGACGGCCGTGGTGGCCTATGTGCTGTGGCGCACACCGCTGGGCCTGGCCATCCGCATGGCGGGCGAGCACCCGCAGGGTGCGCAGGCGCAGGGCATCAACGTGCTGATCTTGCGCACCGGATGCGTCATGGTCGGCAGCGCCATCATGGCGCTGGGAGGCGCGTTTTTGAGCCTGGCCGCCTTCAACAGCTTTGTGATCAACATGGTGCAGGGGCGCGGTTGGATGGCGCTGGCGCTGGTGGTATTCGGGGCTTGGCGCCCGGGCCTGGCGCTGCTGGGTGCGCTGCTCTACGCGTGGTTTGACGCCTACCAGTTGCGCTTGCAGCACGTCTTTCCCGGCGTGCCCTACCAGATATTTTTGATGGCGCCCTATGTGCTGTCGATTGCGGTGCTGATACCCATGTCGCGTCGCGCCTCAGGGCCGCAGGCGTTAATGATGCCCTTTGTCAAAGGTGAACGCTAATGCTCGATCTACTGATCCACAACGCCAGCCTGCCCGATGGCCGTACAAACATATCGGTGGCGGTGCGCGGCGGCCGCATCGTCGAAGTCACAGCCGGGCTCATGGCCCCGGCGCACAAAACGCTGGACGCACAAGGCCAGTTGCTCAGCCCGCCGTTTATCGATGCCCATTTCCACATGGACGCCACGCTGAGCTACGGCCTGCCGCGCGTCAACGCATCGGGCACGCTGCTCGAAGGCATCGCGGTCTGGGGCGAGCTCAAGCCCGCGCTCACGCAGGAGGCGCTGGTGCAACGCGCCATGGCGTATTGCGATTGGGCCGTGGCCAAGGGCCTGCTGGCCATACGCACCCATGTGGATGTGTGCGACCCGCGCCTGTTGGCTGTTGACGCGCTGCTGGAAGTCAAGCGGCGCGTCGCGCCCTACATCGACATGCAGTTGGTGGCCTTTCCGCAAGACGGCGTGCTGCGCGGCAAAACCGGACCGCAGGAGCACATGGACACGCTCAAGCGCGCGTTGGACCGGGGTGTGGATGTGGTGGGCGGCATTCCGCACTTTGAACGCACCATGGCCGACGGCGCTTTGAGCGTCAAGCTCTTGTGCGAACTGGCTGCCGAGCGCGGCCTGCGGGTGGACATGCACTGCGACGAGTCCGACGACCCGCACTCACGCCACGTCGAAACCCTGGCTTTTGAAACCCAGCGTCTGGGCCTGCAAGGCCGGGTAACAGGCTCGCACCTGAGTTCCATGCACAGCATGGACAACTATTACGTCAGCAAACTCATTCCGCTCATGGCCGAGGCCGATTTGCAGGTGGTGTCCAACCCGCTGATCAACATCACCTTGCAGGGCCGGCACGACAGCTACCCCAAGCGCAGGGGCATGACGCGCGTGCCCGAGCTGCTGGCCGCCGGTGTCAACGTGGCGTTTGGCCAGGACTGCACCATGGACCCTTGGTATTCGCTGGGCAGCGGTGACATGCTGGAAGTGGCGCACATGGGCTTGCATGTGGCGCAGATGACCAGCCAGGCAGCCATAGGCCAGTGCTTTGCGGCCGTGACCGGTAACGCGGCCCGCGTGCTCGGCTTGAGCGACTACGGTTTGGCGGCGGGCTGCCACGCCGATTTCGTGCTGCTGCAAGCCGCCGACCCCATGGAAGCCCTGCGCCTGCGTGCTACCCGCTTGCGGGTCTACCGGCGCGGTAAGCTACTGGCCCAGACGCCCGCGGCAACCAGCCAGTTGCACCTGGCGGGCCGCCCGGACAGCACCGCGTGCCGGGCCGAATCGATTCCGCGTTTTTAAATCCACCCTACATGCCCCCATCCACACCCAGTGCTGCGCTTGCCGTTGAAGTCCGTAAAGCCTCGCTGATTTACAACCCCGACTCCGCCCCCGTACACGCGCTGGCCGATATCGACTTGGCGATTGAGCCGGGTGAATTTGTCTCGCTTATAGGCCCCTCGGGCTGCGGCAAAACCACGCTGTTGCGGGTCATTGCCGACCTGGAACACATCACCAGCGGCAGCGTGCTGGTCAATGGCGTCTCACCCCATGAAGCGCGGCTGGCGCGGGCCTATGGCTATGTCTTTCAGGCCCCGGCGCTGTTTGCCTGGCGCACGGTGTTGGGCAACGTCAAACTGCCGCTGCAAATCCAAGGCAAAAGCGCTGCCGACTGCGACCGGATTGCCCGCGAGCACCTGGAGCGCGTAGGTCTCACGGGATTTGAGAGCAAGTTTCCCTGGCAGCTCTCCGGTGGCATGCAACAGCGCGCCTCGATTGCGCGGGCGCTGTCCTTTGAGCCGCGCATTCTGATGATGGACGAGCCCTTCGGCGCGCTCGATGAAATCACCCGTGACCGGCTCAACGAGCAGTTGCAGCAGCTCTGGCAACGCGAGCGGCGTACCGTGGTGTTTGTGACCCACTCAATTGCCGAGGCGGTGTATCTGTCCACCCGCATCGTGGTGATGTCGCCACGCCCGGGGCGCATCGTGCGGGTGATCAACTCGACCCTGCCGGACGAACGGCACTTGGGTTTACGCGACAGCCCGGAATTTGTCGCCCTGGCGCACGAGGTGCGCGAAGCGCTTGCCGATGGCCACCACGACTAAGCTCCCCGCCACCGGCCTCTCGCAGCGTCTTGGTAGCCAGATTCTGCCGGTGCTGGTGATCGCGTTGGCGACGCTGCTGGCTTGGTATGCGCTGACGGTGTATTTGAATGCGCCGGGCGCCATTGAACGCGTGCTCGAGCCCAAAGGCCCTTGGACCTGGCGTGACCTGCTGGCCGCCACCATGGCGGTGCCCCGGCCGGTGCTGCCCGCGCCGCACCAGGTGGCGCTGGACTTGTACAGCAGTCTGGTGGATTGGCCGCTGAATTCACCGCGCAACCTGCTGTTCCATGTGGCCGTCACCGGGCAATCGACGCTGGTGGGCTTTGCCATGGGTACGGCGCTGGGCTTGGTTTTGTCGGTGTGTATCGTGCATTCGCGCACGCTGGACCGGGCCTTGCTGCCCTGGATCGTGGCCTCGCAGTCGGTGCCGGTGCTGGCGATAGCGCCCATCGTGCTGGTGATTCTGGGCACCATGGGTTTTTCCGGGGTGGCACCCAAAGCGGTCATCGCCATGTATTTGTGCTTTTTCCCGGTCACCGTTGCTATGGTGCAAGGCCTGCGCTCGCCGCAGGTGATTGAGACCGAAATGCTGCACACCTACGCCGCCACGCGGTGGCAGGCCCTGTGGTTGCTGCGCCTTCCAGCCGCCCTGCCCTTTTTGTTCCCGGCGCTGCGGGTGGGAATTGCTGCGGGTCTGGTCGGCGCGATGGTCGCGGAGTTACCGACCGGCGCACAAGCCGGACTCGGGGCGCGCCTGCTCACCGGTTCGTATTACGGCCAAACCGTGCAAATCTGGTCGGCCCTGGTGATGTCGGCCCTGCTGGGCCTGACGCTCACTGGGGCCATGGCCGGGATTGAGACGCTGGTGCTGGGAAGGCGCAAACGGGTATGAACACGCGGGCACGCTCTGGATTGGACACAGCCACCCTGGCGCTGATTGCGCTGGGTCTGGCGGCGGCTTGGGCCTTGCTGCACTCGCCGCTGGCCGAC
>CANIRI010000113.1 GCA_947469815.1 Comamonadaceae bacterium
AGGTCTGGCTCAACGGCATGGAAGTCACGCAGTTCACCTATTTCCAGCAGGTGGGCGGCATCGATTGCAAACCCGTCACTGGCGAAATCACCTACGGCCTGGAGCGACTGGCCATGTACCTGCAAGGCGTGGACAACGTCTACAACTTGCAATGGACGGCCGATATGACGTACGGCGATGTCTACAAGCAAAACGAGGTCGAGCAGTCCACCTACAACTTCGAGCACAGTGACACCGACTTTCTGTTCACGGCATTCAGTGCCCACGAAAAACAAGCCAAGCACCTGATCACGGTGCCTTTGGCGTTACCCGCATATGAGCAAGTTTTGAAAGCCGCCCACACCTTCAATTTGCTGGACGCACGCGGCGCGATCAGCGTGACCGAACGCGCGGCCTACATGGGCCGCATCCGCAATCTGGCGCGGGGTGTGGCGCAGTGCTATTACGAGAGCCGCGAGCGCCTGGGCTTCCCGATGGCCCCGCCGGAATGGATCGCGCAGATGGCGAAGAAGGTGGCATGAGCATGGCTACCGAAAACCTGTTGCTTGAGTTGTTGGTGGAAGAGTTGCCGCCCAAGGCGCTGCGCAATTTGGGCAGGGCTTTTGCGGCTGCATTGGCCGATAGCTTGAAGGCACAAGGTCTGGCTGCGGCAGACGCTGTGGTTATTGATTACGCATCGCCGCGTCGCCTCGGTGTGCACATCGCCGCAGTGGCCGCGCAAGCCGCCGACAAAGCTGTATCCCAAAAATTGATGCCTGTTGCAGTTGGCCGGGATGCCAGCGGAGACGCCACGCCCGCGCTGCTCAAGAAACTGCAATCCTTGGGCGCGGATGCCAGCGCGGTGCCGAGTCTGCACAAGCGCATGGACGGTAAAGCCGAGGCCTTGTTTTTTGACAGCACCGTGCGCGGTGCCAGCTTAGCTGACGGCTTGCAAAAAGCGCTCGCTGAAGCCATCGCCAAGCTCCCTATTCCTAAGGTCATGCAGTACCAACTGGAGCGCGATTGCGAGCTGCCCGGCTGGAGCACTGTGAGCTTTGTGCGCCCGGCCCACGGCCTGATCGCCCTGCACGGCAGTGCGGTGGTTCCGGTCACGGCGCTGGGCTTGCGCGCAGGCAACAGCACGCAAGGGCACCGCTTTGAAGCCCGCTTGTCGCCGGTGGTGATTGCGCACGCCGATGCCTATGAACAAACCCTGGCGGAGGATGGCGCGGTGATCGCCAGTTTTGACAAGCGCCGTGCCGACATTGCCCGGCAATTGCAAGCCGCAGCGACAGCCCTCGGAGCCCAGCCGGTAGACGACGAGGCCTTGTTAGATGAGGTGACCGGCCTGGTCGAGCGCCCCACCGTCATGGTGTGCAGCTTTGACGCTGAGTTTTTGGAAGTGCCCCAAGAGTGTCTGATTCTGACCATGAAGGCGAACCAGAAATACTTCCCGCTGCTGGACGCGGCGGGCAAACTGAGCAACCGGTTTTTGATCGTCAGCAACATCAATCCGGCTGACCGGAGCGCTGTGATCGGCGGCAATGAACGCGTGGTGCGCCCGCGCTTGGCCGATGCCCAATTTTTCTTCAACCAGGACCGCAAGCGAACGCTGGAGTCGCGCGTTGAGGGCCTGTCCAAAGTGGTGTATCACAACCAGCTGGGCACGCAGGGCGATCGCATGCAGCGCGTGTGTGCCATCGCTCGGAGTATCGCAACGGCGCTGGCCACAAATGGCTTGCAGCCGTATGCTAAAGACCCTGAGCCCTTTGTTGAACTTGTCGCCAGCGCAGCGCGTTTGGGCAAGACCGATTTGCTGACCGAAATGGTGGGTGAGTTTCCCGAGCTGCAAGGCATCATGGGCGGCTACTACGCCCGCCACGACGGTTTGTCTGCGGAAGTTGCCGAAGCAATTGAAGACCACTACAAACCGCGTTTCGCCGGAGACAGTTTGCCGCGCAGCGATGTCGGCCTGGTGGTGGCGCTGGCTGACAAGCTCGAAACGCTGGTGGGCATGTTCGGCACGGGCAACTTGCCCACGGGCGACAAAGATCCGTTCGCCTTGCGCCGCCATGCGCTGGGGGTGATTCGCATGCTGGTGGAAAAGGACTTGCCTTTGCCGTTGGCTCACCTGCTGCGCGACGCGAACCCGGCCTTCGGCGCGCTCATCACCGATGCCACGGTCGCGCTGGCCGACTTCATGTACGACCGCCTATCCGGCAGCTTGCGCGAGCAAGGCTACAGCGCCCAAGAGATCGGCGCTGTGCTCGCCCTGCGCCCGCAGCGTTTGGGCGAAGTGCCCAAGCGGCTTGCGGCGGTGCGCGCCTTCGCCGCCCTGCCTGAGAGCCCCGCGCTTGCCGCTGCCAATAAGCGCATATCCAACATCCTCAAAAAAGCCGACGACGTGGACGCGCATGTCAGTCTGGTTTTGTTGCAGGAAGACGCTGAGAAAGCCCTGTACGCCGCGATGCAAACCGTGCTGCCCAAATCCCAGGCGCTGTTCGAGGCCGGTGACTACACCGCCAGCTTGCAAGCACTCGCCGTATTGCGCGCGCCAGTAGATGCTTTCTTCGACGGCGTCATGGTCAACGCCGAGCAGCTGGATGTGCGGCTGAACCGCCTGGGTCTGCTCAAGACCCTGCACCTGGCCATGAACCGCGTGGCCGACCTGTCCAAACTCGCGGCTTGATCGCCCGGGAGTTGCCATGAAACTTGTCATTCTCGACCGCGACGGCACGATCAACGAGGACCGCGACGACTACGTCAAGTCGCCCGCGCAATGGCTGCCCTTGCCCGGCGCGCTGGAGGCGATTGCCCGGCTCAACCATGCGGGCTGGCACGTGGTGGTGGCGAGTAACCAAAGCGGTATCGGGCGCGGTTTGTTCGATATGGAAACCCTCAACGCCATGCACAGCAAGATGCACAGCCTGCTGGCAGCCGCCGGGGGCCGGGTGGACGCGGTGTTCTTTTGCCCCCATACCCCGGCTGATGCGTGTGACTGCCGCAAGCCGGCATCGGGTTTGTTCCGCCGCATCGGCGAGCGCTATGGCATTGATTTACGCGGTGTCCCCGCCGTGGGCGACACGGCGCGTGACGCGGTGGCGGCATTGGCTGTGGGCTGCGCGCCGCATCTGGTGCGCACCGGCAAGTCCCAGGGTCTGCCGGAAGGCGGCTTGCCCCATGGCTGCCCGCCGGGGTGCCAGTCGCACGCCGACCTGGCGGCGTTTGTGGATGCGCTCATTGGCAGTGGCGCGTAAGCGCCTGCGCCGCACCGGACCGCCATGAACTTTTTGCGTTCGCTGTTGCACGCGCTGTGGATGCTGGTGACCGTGGTGCCTTGGGGCTTGTTGATGCTGCTGGTATCCACCCGGGTGCGGGGCGTGCGCCTGTACTGGATGGCGGTTCGCTGGCTACGTTGGGCAGTCGACGGAGCGCGCATCATTTTGGGTATCCGCGTGCAGGTGCTCGGCGCTGAGCATTTGCCCACCGGTGATGGCCAAGGCGTGGTGCTGCTGGTCAAACACCAGTCCACGCTGGAGACTTTTTTGCTGCCCACGCTGATGCCGCGCCCACTGGCCTATGTGTTCAAAAAAGAGCTGCTCTACATTCCATTTTTCGGCTGGGCCATGGGCCGGCTGGACATGATCCATATCGACCGTGCCCTGCGTGCCAAAGCCTTTTCCAAAGTGGTCTCGCAGGGCCAGGAACTGCTGGCGCGCGGCATCTGGGTGATCATGTTCCCCGAAGGCACACGGATACCGCGCGGCGAGCGGGGCGTCTACAAAGTGGGAGGCACCAAGTTGGCGGTGCAAACCGGTGCTGCGGTGGTGCCGGTGGCGGTGAACACCGCAACCGTGTGGCCGCGCAAAGCCTTTATCAAGCGGCCTGGCTTGGTCACCGTGTCGATCGGCAAACCCATTCCCAGCCAGGGTCGCCGCGCTGATGAGTTGATGGCTGAAGTCGAAGCCTGGATCGAGGCCGAGATGCGCCGCCTGGATCCGCAGGCGTACACAGCCGCCTTGGATACGCCCTAGGAGACCGCGCCTTGCACCGTTTGTTGCGCTACACGCTGGATTTGTTTTCTCCGGCCCCCCCCGCGCCGTTAACGTCGCCATCGCCGCCAACATCGACTCTGGCGGAGCCGGTTGACGCCAACACGCCTCCCGCGTTTTGCCACCCCCAGGCCACCCGCCAGGCGCTGTGTGAGGGTATGCCGGTGCGTTATGCCTTTGTGCGCGCGCGCCGCCGCACCATCGGCTTTCAGGTCGGACCCCAGGGCTTGAGCGTGCGTGCGCCGCTGCGCACTCCTTTGTATGTGGTGGACGCCGCGCTGCAGGAAAAAGCGGCGTGGATCGTGCGCAAATTGCGCGATGTCGGCAGGCGTCAGCAGGCCCAAGCCCCGCTGGCTATCAATTGGTCGGACGGCATGGAATTGCCTTATTTGGGGCGCACCATCATGCTGCGGCTGGACCGGCGGCAGTCCCTCAGTGCGGCCCCGGTCTGGGATGCGGCGGGCGACACCCTGTGGCTACCGCTGGGCGCTGATGCCACGCCCGCGCAGTTGCAGCGCGCCACGCAACGCTGGATGCAGGAGCAGGCGCTGGTTTTGTTTGGCCAGCGTCTGGCGCATTTCGCGCCGCAGCTCGGCGTGCGCTGGAGCAGCTTGCTCTTGAGCAATGCGCGCACCCGTTGGGGCAGCGCCAAGGCGGATGGGACGGTGCGCTTGCATTGGCGGCTGTTGCAGTTCCGCCCGGAGGTGATTGACTATGTGGTGGTGCACGAACTCAGCCATTTGCGGGTGATGGACCACAGCCCTGATTTTTGGCATACGGTGCAATCCGTTTTGCCGGATTACACGGCGCTGCGCCGCGAACTCAAGCTGGAGCGTCTGCCCGCGTGGTGAAGCGGTAAACGCCGTCCGGGTGGCGGGTCCGCAGTACGCGCTGCGTGAACCAGAGCCAGTGCAAATGGGCAATGGCTTCGCCCATCGCAAACGTGGTTTGGTGGAAATCCAGCGGGCGTTTGAACAAGACCGGCAATACATCGAATGCGCTGCAGGGCGCGGCGCTGCACGCGGCCTGCAGTTCCGCCAGCCGGTCTGCGTGGTGGGTTTGCAGCTGGTCAATCCGCGTGTGCAAGCCGGTGAACGGTTTGCCGTGCGAGGGCAAGACCAGCGTATCCGCAGGTAAGGCGCGGAACTTGTCGATCGACATCAAAAACAAAGCCAGTGCGTCAGATTCCGGCTCTTGGGGATAAACGCTGACGTTGGTTGAAATCCGGGGTAACACCATATCGCCGCTGATCAACACGCCGCTTGCAGCGCAATACAAAGCCAGGTGTTCAGGCGCGTGGCCAAAGCCGCTGATGCAGCGCCACTCCCGGCCGCCAATCAGAAGAAGGGTGCCATCCTGCATACGGTGGTAGGTAGAGGGCAACTGGGGAACCAGGCTGCGGTAAAAGTCGCTGCGCAGCCGGATCCGGGCCATGTCCTCGGGGCTGCTCCAGCCGTGGGCGTACATGAAGTCAGCCGACATGTCGCCGCTCAAGGCTGTGTCTTCCGCACACAGGTTGCGGGCGACGTAATAGTCTGTGCCGCTGACCCACAAGCCGACCTGCCAGCGCCCGCACAGCCAATGCGCCAGGCCGATATGGTCCGGGTGCATGTGGGTGGCGATGACCCGCAGCACCGGAAGACCTTCCAGCTCCTGCTCAAACAGCAATTCCCATTGCGCACGCGACGCGGGCGCGTCGATGCAGCAGTCCACAATGCTCCAACCGGCCACGCCATCGAGCTCGTCGCGCAGCAGCCACAAATTGATGTGGTCCAGCGCAAAAGGCAGCGCCATGCGGATCCACTTCACGCCCGGTGCCACCTCGATGCAGGCCCCTGACGGCGGCAAGGTGTTGGCAAGCGGGTAGTGCAGCTGGGCTTCCTGGAGGTTCATGGAGGTTCGCGGGGGTTTGTGGCGTGGGGTGATGGTTCATAATTGACGTTTACGTTAACGTCAACTTGCCTGGGCATTGTAGGTGGCGGCGCACGCGGATGTTCTCGACCCCAAGGAGTCTTTTAATTTATGAGCCACAGCATCAGCGATCTGGCCCGCGAGTTTGATCTCACCACACGCGCGATCCGGTTTTACGAAGACCTGGGCTTGCTGCAACCCCAGCGCACCGGCCCGCTCGGGCGCAACCGGGTCTATAGCGCGCGCGACCGAACCCGTCTGAAGCTGACCCTGCGCGCCAAGCGCCTGGGCCTGAGCCTGACCGAGGCCAAAGACATCATCGACACCTATGACGGCCCGCGTGACACCGGCGCGCAATTACAGAAATTCCTCGAGGTATTGGCGCGACACCGCGCGCAGGTAGAAGGCCAGCTCGCGGACCTGCAAGCCAACCTCGAAGAAATCAAAACCCACCAACGCGAGGCGCGTGCCCTGCTGGCCCGTATGGATGTCACCGCGCCCAAGGCCGCGCCTAAACCGGCGCGTAAAACCACGGCCCGAACCCCTGGTGTTCCCGCATGAATTTGCCCGGCCTCAACTTCCAACTCGGTGACGAGATCGACGCCCTGCGCGGGGCGGTACATACCTTCGCCCAGGCGGAAATCGCGCCCCGCGCTGCGGCGATTGACCGCGAGGACCAATTTCCCATGGACCTCTGGCCCAAGCTTGGCGCCATGGGCCTGCTGGGTATCACGGTTGAAGAGGAATACGGCGGCGCCCACATGGGCTATTTGGCGCATATGGTGGCCATGGAAGAAATTTCCCGCGCCAGCGCCAGCGTAGCCTTGAGTTATGGCGCGCACAGCAATTTGTGCGTCAACCAGATTCGCCGCAACGGCAGCGCAGCGCAACGCGCCACCTACTTGCCAAAGCTCATCAGCGGCGAACACGTGGGCGCGCTGGCCATGAGCGAACCCGGTGCGGGCAGTGACGTGCTGAGCATGAAGCTGCGCGCCGACGACAAGGGCGGCTACTTTGTACTCAACGGCAGCAAGATGTGGATCACCAACGGCCCGGACGCCGATGTGCTGGTGGTCTACGCCAAGACCGAGCCCGAGCTGGGTGCGCGCGGTGTCAGCGCCTTCCTGATCGAGAAGGGCATGCTCGGCTTCAGCGTGGCGCAAAAGCTGGACAAACTGGGTATGCGCGGCAGCTCCACCGGCGAGCTGCTGTTTCAGAACGTCGAAGTGCCGCTGGAGAACGTGCTGGGCGGTGTCAACAACGGTGCGAAGGTGTTGATGAGTGGCTTGGATTACGAGCGTGCGGTGCTTGCCGGCGGGCCGCTGGGCATCATGCAGGCGGTGATGGACAACGTCATTCCCTATGTGCATGACCGTAAGCAGTTCGGCCAAAGCATTGGCGAGTTCCAGCTGATACAGGGCAAGCTGGCCGATATGTACACCGTGCTGCAAGCGGGTCGCTCGTTTGCCTATATGGTCGCAAAAAACTTGGATGCGCTGGGCAC
>CANIRI010000114.1 GCA_947469815.1 Comamonadaceae bacterium
GCTGCGATGCGCTTGGGGCCGATGCCGGCTGACAATTTTTTGCCGATAACGATAAAGGTGGCTTCACACAGTACGGCACCGAAAACCAGCAGATCGCCAAGCCATTCGCGGTTTTCTGCCGCGTTATGGTCAACGGCGACATCTCCTGTCATGGCGGCTTTGGAAAAAGCCAGCAGGGCAATACCCGCACCGGCGCAGGCGACCGCCGCCAGCACGCGCGGGCCCAAGCGGTCCCCCAAAACATAGTGCCCCATGAGCGCGGACGCGGCCGGGATCGCCGCCAGGATCAGCCCGGCCGACACAGCACTGGTCATGCTGACCCCGAAAAGCATGCACAGCGAAAACAAAAAATTTCCGACAAAAGATTCCAGAAACAACAATTTTTTGGTTTCGCTGTCCATGGGCGCTTCGTCGGCGGGTTTTCGCCACCACGATGCCATGGCTACGCCGGCGATGCCAAAGCGCATCCACCCCAGCAAAAAAATCGGAACCGCTGCCACCAATGGTTTGCACAGGGCCACGTAGCAACCCACCAGCGCCATGCTGGCGCTCAGGCAGAGGAAGGCCAGGGGGCGTTGAAAACGGGGGGGCATCGAATGGGTGGGTGTCTGAGGGGGCGATCATGCCCCACTGGCCGCTGGCGGCGAACAACGCCGATCAGACAGAGACAATTATTTTTTGTCTTCTATAAGACTAGTTCTTTATCTTATGTCTTATATAAGACTATACTGGCGTCGTTCAAGCGGTTTTGTTTCGTCCGCTGACTTCCCCTGCAACCCACCGGAGACCACCATGACAAACGCCATCACCAACCAACTCAGCCATGAGCAGCAGATCGCGGCGCTCGAAAAAGACTGGGCTTCCAACCCCCGCTGGAAGGGAATCACCCGCAACTACAGCGCGGCCGACGTGGTGCGCCTGCGGGGAAGCGTCAACATTGAGCACACCTTGGCGCAGCGCGGAGCCGACAAGCTGTGGCGGCTGGTCAATGGCGAGTCGAAAAAAGGCTATGTGAACTCCTACGGCGCGATTTCCGCAGGTCAGGCGATGCAGCAGGCCAAAGCCGGTCTGGAGGCGGTCTACTTGTCAGGGTGGCAGGTGGCCGCCGACGGCAACACTTCTGAGACTATGTACCCGGACCAATCGCTGTACGCCTACGACTCGGTGCCGGCCATGGTGCGGCGTATCAACAACACCTTCAAGCGTGCTGATGAGATCCAGTGGTCGCGTGGCATTGAATCTGGTGCCAAAGACTACATCGATTTCTTCCTGCCTATCGTGGCCGACGCAGAAGCCGGGTTTGGTGGCGTGCTCAATGCCTTTGAGCTCATGAAAAACATGATTGCTGCTGGTTCAGCTGGTGTCCATTTTGAGGACCAGCTCGCGGCAGTAAAAAAATGCGGACACATGGGCGGCAAAGTCCTGGTGCCGACCCAGGAGGCTGTCGAGAAACTGGTGGCCGCGCGCTTTGCGGCCGACGTGATGGGCGTGCCAACCATCATCCTGGCGCGCACCGACGCCGAAGCCGCCAATCTCATCACCAGCGACCATGACGCCAATGACAAACGCTTTTTGACCGGCGAGCGCACGGCTGAGGGCTTTTACCGTGTTCGCAATGGCCTCGAGCAATCGATCAGCCGGGGGGTTGCCTACGCCGCGCATGCGGATTTGGTGTGGTGCGAGACCGGTGTGCCCGACATCGGCTTCGCCCGCGAATTCGCGCAGGCGATTCACGCAGTGCATCCCGGCAAGCTCTTGTCCTACAACTGCTCGCCGTCTTTCAATTGGAAGAAAAATCTCAATGACAGCCAGATTGCGACCTTCCAAGAAGACCTCTCTGCGCTGGGCTACAAGTACCAGTTCATCACGCTGGCAGGCATCCATATCAACTGGTACAACAGCTTCCAGTTTGCACACGCATACGCCAATGGCGAAGGCATGAAACACTACGTCAATATGGTGCAAGAACCCGAGTTCGCAGCGCGGGACAAAGGCTATACATTTGTGTCCCACCAGCAAGAGGTGGGAGCAGGTTATTTTGATGATGTGACTACGGTTATTCAGGGTGGTCAGTCCAGCGTGAAATCGCTCAGCGGCTCAACCGAAGAAGAGCAATTCCATTAATTTTTCAAGCGGAATCTGCATTCACATTGCAGGCAAACGATATGGCAAAAAAATACAAGGTTTTGATTTTGGGCGCGTCCTATGGGTCGCTCCTGTCCACTAAGCTTTTGATGGCCGGGCATGATGCAACCCTGGTCTGTCGCAGCCAAACAGCGGAGCTGATTCGGCGTGAGGGCACGCGGGTGCGGGTGCAGGTCAAAGGGCGCGAAGGATGGGTGGAAATCGACTCCCGCGCCACCCCGGGCAAGCTCGATGCCCTGTCGCCGGAGCAGGTCGTGCCCCAGCACTACGACCTGGTGTGTCTGGCCATGCAGGAGCCGCAGTACAGCGCCTCCGGCGTTCGGGAATTGATGCAGGCGATTGCCGCTGCGCGGGTGCCGTGCATGTCCATCATGAACATGCCGCCCCTGCCGTATCTGGCGCGCATTCCGGGCTTGGATCCGAAGGGCCTGGCCAGCGCGTATCTGGAGCCAGCGGTGTGGGATGGGTTCGACCCCGGTTTGATGACCCTCTGTAGCCCGGATCCGCAGGCCTTTCGGCCCCCGGACGAGCCGCCCAATGTCCTGCAGGTGGGGCTGCCGACCAACTTCAAAGTGGCGCAATTCGCAAGTCCCGAGCACAACGCCATGCTGGCCCAACTGGACGCGGACATCGCCGCTGCGCGCTGGATCGTGGACGGCCAGTCGCTGGACATTCCGGTCAAGCTCAAATTGCACGAGTCACTTTTCGTGCCGCTGGCCAAGTGGAGCATGCTCCTGACGGGTAACTACCGCTGCGTGCTGGACGACACCGTGCAGCCGATTCAGCAGGCGGTTCACGGGGACTTGGAACAGTCCCGGGCCGTTTACGCATGGGTGGCCGATTTATGCCATTCGCTGGGTGCTTCGCCGGATGACATGGTTCCTTTTGACAAGTACGCGTCGGCTGCCATGGGCTTGCTCAAGCCCTCATCCGCTGCACGCGCATTGGCGGCTGGCGCAGATCAGGTGGAGCGCATTGATTTACTGATCAAGCTGGTTGCCGCCCAACGCGGCATGCACTCGGATTCGGTCGACACGACGGTGGCGCGGGTGGATGCTTGGCTGGCGCGCAATCGCCAGGCGGCGGCTAAGCAGGGCTGAGGCGGGCGCGGCGCCCTGTTCCAGCGGAGCCGTTTGCGGCCCTTAGGCCGGCAGGGCGAGCGCGCGAGCGCGCGTCGACGTTTAGAATGCGGCGTCTTTCCTTAGGCGTCCGGCATGGTGTTGCCGCGCTGCAAGTGCCTTGATCTTGCCGACGCGGATGGGCGTACCAACCCCCTTATTTGTGATATCCCGCATGATTCAAATCACTTTGCCCGACGGTTCTCAGCGCGCATTTCCCGGCCCCGTGACGGTGGCGGAAGTGGCCGCGTCGATTGGCGCGGGCCTGGCGAAAGCGGCGCTCGCGGGCAAGGTAGACGGCAAGGTGGTCGATACCAGTTACCCGATTGATGCCAATGCGTCGCTAGCCATCGTGACAGCAAAAGACGCCGACGGACTTGAAGTGATTCGCCATTCGACAGCGCACTTGCTGGCCTATGCGGTGAAAGACCTTTTCCCCGAAGCGCAGGTCACCATCGGCCCGGTGATTGAGAACGGGTTTTTCTACGACTTTTCCTACAGCCGCCCGTTCACGCCCGAAGATCTGAGCGCTATCGAGAAGCGCATGGCGGAGCTGGCTGCCAAGGACGAGCCTGTGCTGCGTCGCGTCTTACCGCGCGACGAAGCGGTCGCTTACTTCAAGGGTATTGGTGAGCACTACAAGGCCGAAATCATTGCCAGCATTCCGGCGGGCGAGGACGTCAGCTTGTACCGAGAGGGTGCGTTTGAAGACCTCTGCCGCGGCCCGCACGTGCCCAGCACCGGCAAGCTCAAGCACTTCAAGCTGATGAAGTTGGCAGGTGCGTACTGGCGCGGCGACCACCGCAACGAGATGCTGCAGCGGATTTACGGTACAGCCTGGGCCAGCAAAGAAGATTTGCAGCAGCACCTCACTATGCTGGAAGAGGCGGAAAAGCGGGATCACCGCAAGCTGGGACGTGAGCTCGATTTCTTCCATATCGACGACCACGCCCCCGGTCTGGTGTTCTGGCATCCCAAGGGATGGCGCTTGTGGCAGCACGTCGAACAGTACATGCGGCGGGTCTACCAGGACAATGGTTATCTGGAAGTCAAAGGCCCGCAAATCATTGACAAAACTCTTTGGGAAAAAACAGGACACTGGGACAAGTACCGCGACAACATGTTCACGACCGAGTCGGAGAAGCGCGAGTACGCGCTCAAGCCGATGAACTGCCCGGGCCACATCCTGATTTACAAACAGGGCATAAAAAGTTATCGCGACCTGCCGCTGCGCTACGGCGAGTTTGGCAACTGCCACCGCAACGAGCCCTCAGGCGGTTTGCACGGCATCATGCGGGTGCGCGGCTTCACCCAAGACGACGGCCATATTTTTTGCACCGAAGACCAGATCTTGCAGGAATGTGTGGACTACACGGCCTTGCTGCAAAAGGTCTATGCCGATTTCGGGTTTCACAACATTATTTACAAGGTCGCGACCCGCCCCAAGGAGCGTATTGGCAGCGACGCGATCTGGGACAAGGCGGAAGCCGCACTCATTGAGAGCCTGGACGCCTCCGGCTGCAGCTACGAAATTTCGCCCGGGGACGGCGCTTTTTACGGACCGAAGATTGAATACACGCTCAAAGACGCGATCGGGCGCCAGTGGCAGTGCGGAACCATGCAGGTGGATTTCTCGATGCCCGAGCGCCTGGATGCCGAATATGTGGGGGAGGACGGTGCCCGGCACCGGCCCGTGATGCTGCACCGTGCCATCGTCGGCAGCTTGGAGCGTTTCATCGGAATCTTGATCGAAGAGAGCGCCGGAGCGCTGCCGGCATGGTTGGCTCCGGTGCAGGTGGTGGTGCTCAATATCACCGATGCGCAAGCGGAATACGCCCGTTCTGTGGCCAAAACGCTGCAAAATCAAGGTCTTAGGGTCGAATTGGATCTCCGCAACGAGAAAATCACGTATAAAATCCGCGAGCATTCGATGCAGAAGCTGCCTTATTTACTTGTTGTTGGTGACAAAGAGGTGGCAGCCGGAGCGGTTGCAGTGCGCGCACGAGGAGGTCAAGACCTCGGTGCAATGTCCTTAGAAGTCTTCATGCAGAAACTCCGAAGCGATATTGCTCAAAAATCTTCGTCCTGATACCAATACTGATTGATACCAAGACTGATGCTTGCGCGACTGAAACCGTGTTTTTTTGAATTTGTGAAGGATTGAACCATCGCTACAGAATTCCGTGATCGCCGTCAGCGCGAAGAACGCAAGCACCGGTTAAACCGGGAAATCATGGCCACCGAAGTCCGTTTAACGGGCATTGAAAACGAGCCTTTAGGCGTGGTGAGCATCACCGAAGCGCTGCGAATGGCCGGGGAGCTTGATGTGGATTTGGTGGAAATCGCGGCGACCGCGAACCCACCTGTGTGCCGCTTGATTGATTACGGAAAGCTCAAGTACCAGGAGCAGAAGAAGGCGGCTGAAGCCAAGTCCAAGCAAAAGGTCATCGAGGTCAAGGAAATCAAATTCCGCCCCGGGACTGATGACGGCGACTACAACATCAAGTTGCGCAATATCAAGCGCTTCCTAGATGACGGCGATAAATGCAAGATCACGCTGCGGTTTCGTGGACGTGAAATTACCCACCAAGAAATTGGTTTGGCACTTTTGAACCGTATGCGCGATGACTTGGCGGACTTGATTGTGGTGGAGCAGTTCCCCAAGCTCGAAGGTCGCCAGATGGTGATGATGCTGGCCCCGGGCAAACGAAAGCCTGGAGCCGCGGTCAAGGTTGCTGCCGAAATGGCAGCGGGGTAGAAGACAGAGGGTTTCGCCGCACGCAGGTGCGGCAAAAATAGGGTTGCTTGTCAACCCTTTAAAAGTGGCTCGGGGCCAACAAGGCCGGGAAAGTTTCCCGTACGCCTCACGAGCACAATGTAAGAAGGAGCATGAAAATGCCCAAAATGAAGACCAAGAGCGCGGCGAAGAAACGCTTCCGCGTCCGTCCCGGTGGTACCGTCAAACGCGGCCAAGCCTTCAAACGTCACATCTTGACCAAGAAGACCACCAAAAACAAGCGCCATTTGCGCGGACCAACAGGTGTGCACCCGACCGATATGGGTCGGATGGCGCAGATGTTGCCCGGCCGTGGTCTTTGATTAACGACGAACAAGGAGTAACACAATGCCTCGCGTCAAACGTGGTGTAACGGCTCGCGCCCGCCACAAAAAAGTTCTCGCCCTTGCCAAAGGTTTCCGCGGTCGCCGCGGCAATGTTTTCCGGATCGCCAAAGAAGCGGTGATGAAGGCGGGGCAATATGCCTACCGTGATCGCCGTACCAAAAAGCGCGTTTTCCGCCAATTGTGGATCGCCCGTATCAATGCGGCAGCGCGCCAGTGCGGCATGACCTACAGCCAATTCGCGAATGGTTTGAAGAAGTCCAACATCGAAATCGACCGCAAAGTGCTCAGCGACATCGCCGTGCACGACATGGCCGCTTTTGCGGGCATCGTCAACCAGGTCAAGGCTGCCTTGGCGGCTTGATGACTGGCGGTACGGCAAATACGGCATAGCTGGGCTGTCCGTACCAGATAAGGGCTAGGGCTTGGAAGAGCGCTAGCCCTTTGCATTCCTACCTTTTAATCTGCCCTTATGAATGAGTTAGACACCATCGTGCAGGATGCGCAGGCGGCTTTTGCCACCGCGCCAGCGCCTGCCGATCTGGAAAATGCCAAAGCAGTTTTTTTGGGAAAAACCGGGCGCATCACCGAGCTCATGAAGGGCATGGCGGCGCTCAGCGTCGATGAGAAAAAATCCCGTGGCGCTGCCATCAACATCGCCAAGCAGGCAATCGAAGCGGCATTGTCAGAGCGCCGCGCCGCGCTGGCGCGGGCTGAACTCGATGTCCAGTTGCGCGCGGAAGCGCTGGATGTGACCTTGCCCGGACGACAGCGCGGGCAGGGCGGTTTGCACCCGGTGTCCTTGACGCTGGAGCGCATCGAGGCCATTTTTGCTTCTATGGGTTTTGACGTGGCAGACGGTCCCGAGATTGAGTCGGATTGGTTCAATTTCACGGCACTCAATACGCCGCAAGACCACCCCGCTCGGTCTATGCACGACACGTTTTATGTGGAAGGCGGCAGCGCTGAGGCCCCGAATTTGTTGCGCACCCACACCAGCCCCATGCAAATCCGCTACGCGGTACAGCACGTCAAGAAATACAGAGCGCTCGCGGGCAA
>CANIRI010000115.1 GCA_947469815.1 Comamonadaceae bacterium
CACCGCCAAAGCGCTGCGCTGGCCGGAGATGCGCCATGAGTCGCAGCGCACCCATTTTGCGCGCCCAGGGCGTGAGCGCCCGCTTGGGTGGGGTGCAGGTTTTGCATCCGCTGGATCTGCAGTTGGAGCCGCGCCGTTGGACCAGCATCGTCGGCCCCAACGGCGCGGGCAAGTCCACCTTGCTCAAAGTCTTGGCCGGCTTGTTGCCGCACCAAGGCAGCGTGTCGCTGGGCGGACGCGTGTTGTCGCAATGGCCTGCGCGTGAGCGGGCCCGCACCGTGGCCTGGTTGGGGCAGGGCGAGTCGGTGGTCGATGACTTGAGCGTCTTAGATCTGGTGATGCTGGGGCGGCTCCCGCACCAGCCCTGGCTGGGCAAGCCGGATGCGCAGGACCTCGCCGTGGTTGAAAAATACCTGCGCCAGACCCAGGCCTGGGAATGGCGAAACCGCAGCGTGGGCGCGCTATCCGGCGGCGAGCGCCAACGTGTGCTGCTGGCGCGGGCGCTCAGTGTCGAGGCCGACATCCTGCTCATGGACGAGCCACTGGCCAACCTCGATCCGCCGCACCAGGCCGACTGGCTGCAGACCGTGCGCGGCCTGCGGGCGCGGGGTACCACCGTGGTCAGCGTGCTGCACGAAATCTCCATGGCCTTGCAAGCCGACGCGCTGGTGGTGATGGCACAGGGGCGCATCACCCACCACGGCGCATGCGCGGACCCGCAGAGCCACCGCGCGCTGGAACAGGTGTTTGATAAGCGCATCACCATCCACACGGTGCAAGACCAGTGGGTGGCTATTCCCACGCCGTCCACCATTCCCAACCCGCTGTGAACTGTGATGCATAACCCGTTACCCACCATCCACGACTTGCGCGATCCCGCGCTGACCCAAGCTCTGCGCGCCGCATTGGATAACAAAACCAAGCCGCTGGGATCGCTGGGCCGCCTGGAGGCACTGGCCTTGCAGCTGGGTGAAATTCTGGGCAGCCAAAGCCCGGTGCTGGATCAACCGCAGATGGTGGTTTTTGCTGGGGACCACGGCATCACCGCGCAAGGCGTTTCGGCCTTTCCCAGCGAGGTGAGCTGGCAGATGGTGGAGAACTTTCTGGCCGGTGGCGCGGCGGTCAGCGTACTGGCGCGCCAGCACGGGCTGGCGCTGACCGTGGTGGACTGCGGTGTGAAACACGATTTTCTGGCTGGGCTGCCTGCCGGGTCGCAACGCCCGGGGCTGCAGGTGCGCAAAGCCGATGGCGCGCAATTGGGCACGGCTGATTCCTCGCAGCAGCCCGCCATGAGCGCCGCACAGTGCGCGCAGGCCTTACGCCACGGTGTTGATCTGGTGCAAGGCTTGCCCGGCAATGCGCTGCTGCTTGGTGAAATGGGCATTGGCAATAGCTCGGCTGCTGCGCTGCTGCTGGCACGCTTGGCCGGTTTGGATATTGCGCAGTGCACCGGCGCGGGTACCGGGCTGGACGCCGACGCGGTCGCCCACAAGACCCGTGTGTTGCGCGCCGTGCTGGAGCGCCATGCCGATGCGCGCGCGCCCTTGGATGCCCTGGCCGCGCTGGGTGGTTTTGAGATTGCCACCATGGTGGGCGCAGTCTTGCAAGCCGCGTCTGAACGGCGCGTGATCGTGGTCGACGGTTTTATCGCCAGCGCGGCGGTGCTGGTGGGGCAGGCCTTGGAGCCGCTGGTGCTGCAACGCTGCGTGTTCGCCCACCGCTCGGGCGAGCGCGGCCACGCCGCCATGTTGCAGCACCTGGGCGTGCAGCCTTTGCTGGATCTGGGCTTGCGTCTGGGCGAAGGCTCGGGCGCGGCGCTGGCCTGGCCGCTGTTGCAGTCGGCCTGCCTCATCTTGCGCGAGATGGCCAGCTTTTCCGATGCCGGTGTGTCCGAGAAAAGCCCCTAGCGTCTGCCATGAGTCAACTGCTGCGCTTCATCCGGCACTTTTTGCTGGCCGTCCAGTTTTTCACCCGGATTCCGGTTACGGGAAGCCTCGCGCAGTGGGTCGGTTACAGCCCGGCCATGTTGCGTGCCAGCGCGGCCCACTTTCCTGCCATCGGTGTGGTCGTGGGCGTTTTGGTGGCGTTGTTGACGGCCGCGCTGTTGCATGCTTTGCCCGGCGTTTTTGCCCCGCTGGTCGCCGCAGTTTTGGGCACTGCGTGGAGTGTCTGGATCACCGGCGCTTTCCATGAAGACGGTTTGGCCGATGTGGCCGACGGCCTGGGCGGCAGTTACGACCGCGAGCGGGCGCTCACCATCATGAAAGACTCCCGCGTCGGTGCCTTCGGCGCGATTGCCGTGGTGCTCGCCCTGGTGGCCAAAGTGGCTTTGCTGGCTGTGATCGGGTCGGTGGGCGCGGTGTGGATGTGCGCGGCCATCCTGGGTGCGCACGTGGTCTCGCGCACCTGGCCGCTGTTGCTGATCCGCCTGCTGCCCCACGTGGGTGACGCGGATGGCTCCAAATCCAAACCGCTGGCGGACCAGATCACGCTGCCCAGCCTGGTCGTGGCGCTGATCTGGTGTGTGGGTGCCTTGGCGCTGACCGTGCTGCTGCAGTCCACGCTGCAGCCGGATGCCCGCATGGCGCTGGCCTGGGGTGGTGGCCTGCTGGGCTCCGCGTTGGCGTTCTGGCGCGCGCACGCGCTGTTTGCGCGCCGATTGCAAGGCTTTACCGGCGACTGCCTGGGTACCACGCAGCAGGTCTGCGAGCTGGCGTTTTATCTGGGTCTTGCCATGGGCCTTGGCGCGACTGCAGGCGGGTAACACGGATGGCACTGTGGATCGTGCGCCACGCCCGGCCGCTGATCGCTGCAGGAATTTGCTACGGCGTTTTGGACGTTCAGGCCGACCCAACCGCGACCGACCAAGCCGCCCGCGAATTAGCCCATACCTTGCCAAAGGAAGTGCTGCTGCGCGTCTCGCCGCTCACGCGCTGCCAACAATTGGCGCGGGTGCTGTGCGCATTGCGCGCCGACCTGCATGCCCGCACCGATCCGCGTTTGCGGGAAATGGACTTTGGCTGCTGGGAAGGCGTGGCTTGGGATGCGATCCCGCAGGCGGCGCTGCAAGCCTGGACCGATGATTTCGGCAAGCACCAGTTTGGCGGCGCGGAAAGTTCCAATGAGGTGCTAGCGCGTGTCGGCCGCGCATGGGACGAAGACCATGGCAACCCCGATACGGTTTGGATTACGCATGCGGGCGTTGCCCGCGCTGCGCGTTTACTGGCTGATGGTGTGCGTGTGCTCACGCGCGCAGACCAGTGGCCTCTTGAAGCACCGGGCTACGGGCAGTGGCTGCAAATTGGTGCAATAAAGCAGGAAATCCCCCCGCCTGGGGGATGTTCACCTTCTCCCCCCACGGCAAAAATTTAGTCGGACTGTGACCACCAGGCCCTGTCGGGTAACTGGATCTCATCAACCGAAGGGGAAGAAGCCATGTCAATCGAACAGAAACTCAACCGCGCCATCAACGCCATTTTGGACGCCAAGGCCGATTTGGAATGTTTTGCCAAAGAAGCTGGCGCCAATTTGCAAGTTCGCCGCGCGGTCAATGAACTCGACTTGGCCGAGTTGGATTTGGAGAACGCCATCCGCGAGTTATCCGGCCAACTTTGTTGAAGCGCCCGGCGGGGTGACCAAGCGCCTAAGTCCCCCGCGCCGCCTCCTGCTGCAACACCACATCGCTGGTCGCAAAGGCCACGCAGGGCAGCACATAGCCCGCGTCCATCTCCTCGGTACTCAAACCCGGCCACTCCACCTCGTAGCGCACGCTGCCCTGTAGCAACTGGCACACGCAAGTTCGGCAGGTGCCGTTGCGGCAGGAGCTGGGCATCTCAATACGCCCGGCCTCCAAAGCTTGCAGCAAGGTCATGCCGTCTTCCACATCACATTGGAGATCTGCGGGTAGTACGCGGGCGGTGAACATGGGCGGTGGAGGGGGTGCTAGCTGCCGAGTGTGCCGCAAACCGCAGGGCAAACATCAGAAGCAACTGTCAAAAAGCGCGGTTATGGTGAGCTTCCCTTTACCCACCCCGAGGCTTGCTATGAACCTTTCGACCCCCCGTTTGTTGCTTTACTTGCGCCGTTGTGTTGGCCTGGCCTTGGCCACCGTCGCCTTGGCCGCACAGGCGCAGACCTTTCAGTTCGTCGCCCTCGGCGACTTGCCCTATGGCGACCCGGCCAAGGTGGGCGCGCCGTATCGCGCGCTGATTGGCGGCATCAACCGGCTGCAACCGGCTTTTTCCATCCACATCGGCGACTTCAAGTCGGGCTCGACCCGTTGCACGAACGAAGAGTTCCAGACCCAGCTCCAGCACTTCGGATTGTTTGAGACGGCGCTGGTCTTCACCCCTGGCGACAACGAGTGGACCGACTGCCACCGCGCCAACAACGGGACCTTCGATCCCCTGGAGCGGCTGACGGCTTTGCGCAGCCTGTTCTTCCCAGCGGGTAAGTCGCTGGGCCAGGCACCCTTGGCGGTGCAAAGCCAGGCCACGCAAAACCCGGCGCATGCCAAGTTCGTCGAAAACCTGCGCTGGCAGCACCAGGACGTGCTGTTCGCCACGCTGCATATTGTGGGCAGCAACAACAACTTCGAGGTACGTGACGCCCGCGCCGTCGCCGAGTTCATGGAGCGTGACCGCGCCAACATCGCCTGGATTCAAGACGCCTTCGCCCAGGCGCAGAAAAGCGGTGCCACAGCGCTGGTGTTCGCGATGCAAGCCGATGTGTTTGATTCCAAATCCATCTGGGACGACTTCCCCGCGCATTCGGGCTTTCGCACCAGCATTGGTGAAACCCTGCTGCCCTTGGCCGCCGCCGCCCGCATTCCCGTGCTGCTCATCCACGGCGACAGCCATGTGTTCCGTTTTGACCAGCCATTCACGCTCAACAAAGCCCCCATCACCAACCTGACCCGCCTGGAAGTGCCCGGTGCCAATGACATGCGCGCCGTGCACGTCACCGTCGATACCCGCGCCGCCCAGCCTTGGGCCGTGCGGTTGGTGGAGGCGGGGCGCTAGGCGCGCTACGCAGCCGCTTGCAGGCTTGCCAGCTCGCGGCGCAAGTGGTGGATTTGAATCAGATATTCCGTAAATATCGCCGCCGCGCAGACATCGAGATCGAAGTCTTTGGCTTTGCGGTAGGCGGTTTGCACCGGCTCGATATAGATGCGTGAAAAGCATATTTGCGCATCTGCGAGCTGGTCGACGGGTAGCACGCCGTAGTCGAGTAATTCCTGGAACTCGGCCTCGCTCAATCCACAGATACCGGCAAATTCGCTCTGGGATAGGTGGTCTGCCGTGCTCAGCAGAACGTGACCGGAATACGAGGTTTGCATGATGTGGTGGGGCCGTGGGGTATACGCTCGAAATGCCTGGCTATGGTATCGGCGTGGCCTCGCATGCTGGGTTGATGTACATCAATAGATCGAGTTTGAGGGTGATTTGGCAAAGCTTGATGCACGTCAAAACGCCGTGCGCCGCTGCGACCTACATTGGCTTACCGGGCTTCCGGAATGACCATTGAAGGGATGATGTATGTACCAAAGAATCATGGTGGCGACCGATGGCTCGCCCTTGTCGCAAAAGGCGGTGGATTCGGCGCTGGAGCTGGCAGCCGCATTCAAGGCACAGGTGACTGCTGTGTCGGTGGTTCAGGCCTATAGCTACGACTATTTTGAGGGGGCTTACCCCTTGAGCAAAGAAGATGTGAAGACCGTGGAGTCGTACTGGGTGGAGAAGGCGCAGAAGCTGTTGGACACCGCCACCTTCAGCGCAGCCTCTAAAGGCGTGCCGATTAAGACGCAGGTCTTAACCGCCAATGACGTCGCCGAAGCGTTGGTGACGGCAGCCCATACGATGGACGCGGACTTGATCGTGATGGCCTCGCATGGCCGCCGGGGCTTTGACCGCTTGCTGCACGGCAGCGAAACCCAGGAAGTGCTGAACCACTGCAAGGTGCCGGTCTTGGTTTTGCGCTAGGGCGCTTGAGCAGGCTCAGGACATTTTGCCGATGGCGCAGCTCACATAGCTTTTGATGTTGGAGACACCGGCCTCAAAGCCTTCGATGCTGCCTTTTTCGGGGTAGCCCATATCCTGGAGTTTTTCCAGAATGGTCGCACGCATGGCCAGATCGGCTTGCAGGCTGACCATTTGCAGTTCATGGTCCACCGATACATCGGTGACGCCATCCAGGGCGTTCAAACCTTTGAGAATGGTTTTTTCGCAACCTCCGCATTTGAGATTGTCGATTTCAAAATGCATGTCCTGGGTGCTCATGTGTCGATCTCCTTGGTGGGGCAGGTGCTGAAGTTGAGCACACTGTACAGCGCGCAAAAACGCAGCAAGCCGGTGAACAAAATAGGGACGCCCAACCAGGCCCAAGGGCTGATGGTGGGGTCGGTGACCGCGAGGTAAATCAAGCCGATGCCGAGCACGATGCGCAGCAGGCGGTCGAGGGTTCCAAGATTGGGTGTCATAGCGGGCCTTTTACAGTGGCTGTTGCAAGGATTCCACTGTCTACCGCTTACAGCACCCCGTCTTTGACTTGCGTCAAAAGCGCTTGAATTACCGGCGTGCTCAGGGCGCGGCGCTGGGCCCCATGCCTTGGTGGCGCAGCAGCGCGTCCAGGCGCGGCTCGCGGCCACGGAAGGCTTTGAAGGATTCCATAGCCGGGCGGCTGCCGCCTTTTTCCAGAATGGTTTGGCGGTAGCGGCGTCCGGTCTCGGGGTTGGCCTCGCCGCCGGGCAGGGCGGTTTCTTCGAAAGCGGCGTATGCGTCCGCGCTCAGCACCTCTGCCCACTTGTAGCTGTAATAACCGGCGGCATAACCACCGGCAAAAATATGGCTGAAGCTGTGCGCCGTGCGGTTCCAGGCCGGGGGTTGAAGCACGGCAACCTCCGCGCGCACCTCACCCAGCACGCGCATGAAGTCAGCCCCTGCAGCAGGTTCGCTGTGCAGGCGCATGTCGAACAGCGCGAACTCGATCTGGCGCAGGGTTTGCAGCCCGCTTTGAAAGTTTTTGGCGGCCAGCATCTTGTCGAACAGGGCGCGCGGCAGGGGCTCGCCGGTGTCCACATGGGCGGTCATGTGGCGCAGCACGCTCCATTCCCAGCAAAAGTTTTCCATGAACTGGCTGGGCAGCTCCACCGCGTCCCATTCGACGCCGCTGATGCCGGCGATGTCGCGCTCGTTGACCTGGGTCAGCATGTGGTGCAGCCCGTGGCCGCATTCATGGAAGAGGGTGATCACGTCATCGTGCGTCAGCAGCGGCGGCTTGCCGCCCACGCCTTCGGCAAAGTTGCACACCAGATGGGCCACCGGGGTTTGCAGGGATGCGCTGTCAGGGCGCAGCCAGCGGGTACGCACATCGTCCATCCAGGCACCGCCGCGCTTGCCTGCGCGGGCGCCGGGGTCCAGGTAAA
>CANIRI010000116.1 GCA_947469815.1 Comamonadaceae bacterium
CAATTCGTTGGCAGAGTTGATAGCGCTGTGTCAAAACTTTAGTATTGCAAACGACTAGGACTCAGCCAGTGACAAACGTTATTTTCTGGCAAATTCTCACAAATACTTCCATTTTTTTGGCAAATTTGATTTGAACATCGCCAGTTAGGGATGGTCAGGCAAATCAATGTTATTGAAACTTGAAAAGTCATGATTGTTGATGTGTCAGCTATTGAAGGCGTCCATGAGGTCAGAAGCAAAGTCACGATAGAACGACTCAAATTGGAGTTTCCGCGCTTCACAGCCAGAATATGAAAAATACTGAATTTCAATTGAAATCACACGGACAAAAATTAGAGGATGCACAGAAGGCAGATTCGGAGGTTCCTGAATTTTTGACCTGCCCCCAAGCGGCAAAGCATTTGTGCTTGTCCACCTCCACGATTCAGAAAATGGTTGCCAACAACAGCCTTCAAGCTTGGAAAACGCCGGGTGGACATCGCCGCATTTCTCTGGCCTCGGTTTTGAACTATCAAAAGTTAATTCCTGCTGGCCAGCAAACTTACGCACCCTCCAAGAGGCTCTGTAAAGTGTCGATGGTCATCGAATCACCACAACTTTTCAAACAGCTTGCAAAAGAAACCACTGAATGGCAACCGCCCCTGAAAGTTTCAATTTTCAAGTCACTGCCCGAAGCACTTCTGGAATTGATCGATCAAAAGCACGACTTGTTCATCTTGCAAATGAACTCCCCACGCCAGCAGCAGGAAAAAATGCTGGAAATCTTGCAAAAGTTAATGGATTCACGGCAAAAGATGGTCCACACTTTGATACTGACTCCCGAAACAGATTTGCTGCCAAACTACACGTCTGGAAGCATTGTGAACGGCATTCAAGTGGTCAAAATAGATTTGACACCCTCTTGGCTTTCAGCCTACCTGGCTGGCTTTGTGGCCCAGCGCAGACCCCTCTTGAGCCCAGGCAAATGAAAGCTTTCGCTGCAAATCTTTGAGTCGAGTCATTCCATCCTAAGTTCTTCATGCTTAGAATTGACTGACACTCAGTATGGAACCCCAAGATCCGGCGCGTTTCTTGCACGATGCAAGTTATGCAGGAACCACTTCGCATTGTTGTCATCATCTCTGACCCCGCCTTGGTTATCGAAGGCGACGAGCAGGCCCAAGCCTTGGAAGATCGCTCACGCCTGCTTCGCATTGGCTTGTTGGAGGCCGGCTACAACCTGGTGGCCACCTTGCCTGCGGATGTGTTTTTGACCGAACGCTTGGCGCAGTTGCAAGCCGACATGGTGATCGTGGATGCCGAAAGTGATGCCCGTGACGCCTTAGAACATGTGGTCATGGCCACCCGCGATGAGCGACGACCGATCGTCATGTTCACCAACGACAGCGACACACAACACGTCAGTGAGGCCATGGCTGCCGGCGTGACGGCCTATATCGTGGCAGGCCTGGCGCCCGAGCGCATTCACCCGATCTTGACCGTCGCCATGGCCCGCTTCAAACACGAACAAGCCTTGCTGGCGGAACTGGACAGCGCCCGAATTGAACTGAACGAACGGAAAGTGATAGACCGCGCAAAAGGTCTGTTGATGCAGCGCCAAGGTCTGAGCGAACAAGAAGCCTACGCCCGCTTACGCAAAGCGGCGATGAACAAAGGCATGAAGTTGACCGAGATAGCGCAGCAGATGTTGGACATGGCGGAGTTGCTGGGGTAACACAACAATTACATCGCTTGAAGGCAAGCTCCTAAAAGCGCCTTACCTTAGACATGGCTTGCAGGCAAGCTCCTACAGGCGGCGACACAAGAATCGCTTGCATGCAAGCTCCCCAAGCACCTGTAGGCGCCAGCCTGCTGGCGATCTCCAGCCAGCACCACTAAGGTGCCCCGGCACCGCAAAGGTGCAGATCAAACGGCCAAAGTACTGAAAATGCGCCATGGCAATACCCAAAGCCCTGGCACGCGGCTTGCAAAGCCTCCATCGAGGCCAACGAAGGTCAAACGACGGCAAAGCCCAACGGCGGGCATTGCAGTCACCGGACAAAGGCGTCCCCATGCTTTTCCCCTGCACGGCAGCGGGAACCAACATGAGGACGCCTTTTTTTTATGAAACTTCAGGAGTGAACCATGACCGACTTTCTCAAAACCAGTGTTTCGCGCCGCACGGTGTTGCAAGCTGCCACCGTGGGCATGGCCGGCGTCTCGCCTGCCTTACGCTCCATGGTGTACGCCGCCGGGTCGGATGCGCCCGAGAAAAAAGAAGTCAAGATCGGCTTTATTCCACTGACCGACTGCGCCAGCGTGGTCATGGCTTCGGTGCTGGGCATTGACCAAAAGTACGGCGTGAAAATCATCCCCACCAAAGAAGCCAGTTGGGCCGGTGTTCGCGATAAATTGGTGAATGGCGAACTCGACTTTGCCCACTCGCTGTACGGCTTGATTTACGGCGTGCACCTGGGCCTGGCCGGTCCGAAAAAAGACATGGCCGTGTTGATGACGCTGAATCACAACGGCCAAGCCATCACCTTGAGTAAAAAACTATCCGATAAAGGCGCCGTCGACGGCGCCAGCCTGGCCAAGCTGATGGCGACTGACAAACGCGAATACACCTTTGCGCAAACCTTTCCCACCGGCACACACGCCATGTGGTTGTATTACTGGATGGCCGCCCATGGCATCAACCCCATGAAGGACGCTAAAGTCATCACCGTGCCGCCACCGCAAATGGTCGCGAACATGCGCGTGGGCAATATGGACGGCTATTGCGTGGGCGAACCCTGGGGTCACCGCGCCATCATTGACGGGATTGGCGTGACCGCCATGACGACACAAGACATCTGGAAAGACCATCCCGAAAAAGTGTTGGGCACCACTGCCGAGTTTGTGCAGAAAAACCCCAACACCGCTCGCGCCGTCACCGCCGCCATCCTTGAAGCGAGCAAGTGGATCGATGCCGGTTTGCAAAACAAAAACAAGATGGCCGAAACCATCGCCGACAAGAGCTATGTGAACACCAGCGTGGACGCCATCAACCAACGCATCTTGGGCCGCTACCAAGACGGCATGGGCAAAACCTGGGACGACCCCAACCACATGAAGTTTTTTGCCGACGGTGCGGTCAACTTTCCGTACCTGTCGGACGGCATGTGGTTTTTGACCCAGCACAAGCGCTGGGGCCTGCTCAAGGACCACCCTGACTATTTGGCGGTGGCCAAACAGATCAACCAGATCGACATCTACAAACAAGCCGCCACGGCCAGCAAAACGCCCTTGCCCAAGAGCGATATGCGCACCAGCAAACTCATGGACGGGGTGGTCTGGGACGGCAAGGATCCGAAAAAGTACGCCGAGTCTTTCAAACTCAAAGCCTGAGGAAGTCCGCCATGGTGAGTGCTGTATTTCATTCCCCCCCGACCACGGCGACCCAAGATGTGGCCGCCATGCAGATGGAGCCACCTGTTGCGGTCAAGGCTGTGCAAGCCATGGCCCCAGCCCATATTGAAGACCCACTCGGGTTCGACTGGAACAATCTGCTCATGGCTGTGATGCCTCCGCTGCTGGGCTTGCTGCTGCTGGTGTTGATCTGGTCCATGGTCAGTATGGCCACGGCCGGCAGCATCCCGACACCGATGGACACAGCCAAACAGGCCATCGACATCTTCAGCGACCCGTTCTACCGCAAGGGTCCGAACGACCAGGGTGTGGGCTGGAATGTTCTGGCCTCCCTGCAGCGCGTGGGGTTGGGCTTTGGTCTGGCGGCGCTGGTCGGCATTCCAGCAGGGTTTGTGATTGGCCGCTTTGAGTTCATGAGCCGCATGTTCAATCCACTGATCAGCCTGATGCGCCCGGTGTCCCCCTTGGCTTGGTTGCCGATTGGCCTGTTGGTGTTCAAAGGGGCGCACCCCGCCGCGATTTGGACCATTTTCATCTGCTCGATCTGGCCCATGATCATCAACACCGCCGTGGGTGTGCAGCGTGTACCGCAGGACTATATGAACGTGGCCCGCGTGCTGAACCTGAGTGAATGGAAGATCGTCACCAAGATCCTATTTCCCTCGGTGCTGCCGTATATGTTGACCGGCGTGCGCCTGGCCGTGGGCACGGCCTGGCTGGTGATCGTGGCCGCCGAGATGCTGACCGGTGGTGTGGGCATCGGCTTTTGGGTCTGGGACGAGTGGAACAACCTCAACGTCAAGAACATCATCATTGCCATTTTTGTCATCGGCATCGTCGGCCTGATGCTCGAATACGCGCTGATCAAAATCGCATCCGCATTCACTTATGAAGAGGTGAAGACATGAGCACGGAAACCCTGAACGCCAAGTTCATCGAGATCGAAGGCGTGGCCCAGACCTTTAAAACAAAAAAGGGTTCATTCCCGGCCTTGCGTGACATCAACCTCACAGTGGCCAAAGGCGCGTTCGTGACCTTGATCGGCCACAGCGGTTGTGGCAAGTCCACATTGTTGAATTTGATTGCAGGCCTCACGATGCCCACCGAAGGCCATTTGCTGTGCGCCAACCGCGAAATTGCAGGTCCCGGCCCCGAGCGCGCCGTGGTGTTCCAGAACCATTCTCTTTTGCCCTGGCTCACTTGCTTCGAAAACGTGTACTTGGGTGTGGAACGCGTGTTTGGTGCAGCATCGAAAAGCACCGGGGCGGCTTCAGAAAACAAAGCGAAGCTGATGGCCCGAACCGATGCGGCTTTGGCCCTGGTGGGCCTGACGGCGGCAGCACAAAAGCGCCCCGGCGAAATCTCGGGCGGTATGAAACAGCGCGTAGGCATTGCCCGGGCGCTGGCCATGGAGCCCAAAGTACTGTTGATGGACGAGCCCTTTGGCGCCCTGGATGCGCTGACCCGCGCCAAGTTGCAAGACGAGTTGTTGGACATCGTGGCGCGCACCCAAAGCACCGTGGTCATGGTGACCCACGATGTGGACGAGGCCGTATTGCTGTCCGACAAGATCGTGATGCTGACCAACGGCCCAGCCGCCACCATCGGAGAAGTGCTGCAGGTGGATCTGCCACGGCCACGCCAGCGCGTGGAGTTGGCCGAAAGCGCCGACTACCAGCGCTACCGCAAAGCGGTGATCGACTTTTTGTACACGCGCCAAGCCCATGTCGAAAAGGTGGCCTGATCATGGACATGAACCTCCCCCCGGTAAAAAAGCAAAAACTCGTCATGGTCGGCAACGGCATGGCCGGTGTGCGCACCCTCGAAGAGTTGCTGAAGATTGCACCTGATCTTTACGAGATTACCGTGTTCGGCGCCGAACCGCATCCCAACTACAACCGCATCCTCTTGAGTCCGGTGCTGGCCGGTGAGCAGACGCTCGACGAGATTGTGCTCAACCCCTTTAGCTGGTACGAAGAAAACCACATCACATTGCATGCCGGCAAAACTGTGACCGAGGTGGACCGTGTCAAACGCATTGTTCGCGCCACTGCCAACGACGGCAGTGTGGTCGAAGCTGCCTATGACCGTCTGCTGATGTGTACGGGCTCCAACCCCTTCATCCTGCCAGTGGTGGGCAAGGATTTGGAAGGCGTGATTACCTACCGCGACATTGCTGACACCACCGCCATGATCGAAGCAGCGACCCAGTACAAGAACGCTGTCGTCATCGGAGGCGGCCTGCTCGGCCTGGAAGCGGCCAACGGCCTGATGCTGCGCGGCATGACCGTGACTGTGGTGCATGTGATGCCTACACTCATGGAACGCCAGCTGGACAGCGTGGCAGGTGACCTTTTGCGCAAATCCCTGGAAGCGCGTGGACTGCACTTTTTGATGGGTGCGCAGACGCAAGAACTGGTGGGCAGTGAAGACGAAGGCCGGGGCGGCCGTGTCAAGTCGATCAAGTTCAAGGATGGCACCCAAGTTCCTGCCGACCTGGTCGTGATGGCTGTGGGCATTCGCCCCAACACCGCACTGGCATCGCGCATGCGTCTGCATGTAGAGAAAGGCATTGTGGTCACCGACACCATGCAGACTGTGACCGATGCCCGCATTTACAGCGTGGGCGAATGCGCTGCGCACCGCGGCATTGCCTATGGCTTGGTCGCACCTCTCTTTGAACAAGGCAAAGTGGCGGCAAATCATTTGGCAATGTATGGCATTGGTCGCTACGAAGGCTCGCTCACGTCGACCAAACTGAAAGTCACCGGGATTGATTTGTTCAGCGCCGGTAATTTTTGGGGTGGTGAGAACACCGAAGACATCGTGATGAGCGACCCGGCCGGCGGCATCTACAAAAAGCTGGTGATCCAAGGCGACAAATTAGTGGGTGCCTGCCTGTATGGCGACACGGTCGATGGCAGCTGGTATTTCAAACTGCTGCGCGACGGCCGCAGCGTGGCCGACATCCGCGACAAGCTGATGTTTGGCGAATCCAATATCGGCGATGTGGGCCACCAAGGCCAGAGCAAAGCCTCGGCCATGGCGGACACCGATGAGGTCTGCGGCTGCAACGGCGTGACCAAGGGCGCGATTTGCAAGACCATCAAAGAGAAAGGCTTGTTCACGCTGGAAGAAGTGCGCAAGCACACCAAGGCCAGCGCCAGCTGCGGCTCTTGCACCGGTTTGGTGGAACAGATTTTGATGTTCACTGCGGGTGGCGACTACTCGGCCACACCCAAGACCAAAGCCATGTGCGGCTGCACCGAGCATGGGCACCAAGCCGTGCGCGACGCGATTGTGGCCCGCAAAATACTCACCATCGGCGGCGTCTTCAAAGCCATGGACTGGCGCACACCCAACGGCTGCGCCAGCTGCCGTCCGGCCGTCAACTACTACCTGCTCAGCAGCTGGCCCAAAGAGGCGCAGGACGATCCTCAAAGCCGCTACATCAACGAGCGCAGCCACGCCAACATCCAAAAAGACGGCACTTACAGTGTGATCCCTCGCATGTGGGCAGGCGAGACCACCGCCGCCGAGTTACGCCGTATTGCCGATGTGGTGGACAAGTACAAGATCCCTACCGTCAAGGTGACTGGGGGCCAGCGCATCGATTTGCTGGGTGTCAAAAAAGAAGACTTGGTCAATGTTTGGAAAGACATTGGCATGCCCTCAGGCCACGCCTACGCCAAAGCGCTGCGCACGGTGAAAACCTGTGTGGGCAGCGAGTGGTGCCGAATGGGCACACAGGACAGTACGCAAATGGGCAAGGACTTGGAGAAAGCCATGTGGCGCATGTACGCGCCGCACAAGGTCAAGTTCGCCGTCTCGGGCTGCCCGCGCAACTGCGCCGAAGCCGGCATCAAAGACGTGGGCATCATCGGCGTGGACTCAGGCTGGGAGATGTATGTGGGCGGCAACGGCGGCATCAAGACCGAAGTAGCGCAATTTTTCACCAAACTCAAAACCGCCGAAGAAGTGCTGGAGTACACCGGCGCTTTCATGCAGCTGTACCGCCAAGAAGGCTGGTA
>CANIRI010000117.1 GCA_947469815.1 Comamonadaceae bacterium
ACATACGCAGGATGTTGGATTTGATGCCGAAATCGTAGGCCACCACATGCCAGCGCGGCTGGGTCTGCTCGCCATAGCCCGCGCCCAGCGTCCATTCCGTCTGGGTCCAGGGGTAGGACTTAGAAGCACTGACCACGCGGGCCAAATCCAGCCCCGCCATGGACGGCGCTGCGCGCGCCGCGTCGATGGCAATTTGGATGGTGGCAGCGTCCGCTGTCTGACCGGGCAGCAAGGCCAGGATGCAGCCGTTTTGGGCACCGTGTGTACGCAGGTGGCGGGTGAGTTGGCGGGTGTCCAGGTTGGCGATGGCGACCGTGCCGGCCGCTTGCAGGTACTCGCTCAAGGTTTGGGTCTGGCGGAAATTGGAGGCCTGCATGGCCAGGTCTTTGATGATCAAGCCGGCAGCGAAAACGCGGCGCGACTCAACATCCTCGTTGTTCACCCCGTAGTTGCCGATATGCGGGTAGGTCAGGGTGACGATTTGCTGGCAATAACTGGGGTCGGTCAAGATTTCCTGGTAACCGGTCATGGAGGTGTTGAAAACCACCTCACCGACGGTTTGGCCCGAAGCGCCTATGGAATTACCGGTGAATACAGTGCCGTCTGCGAGTGCCAGGATGGCGGGCGGGGGGGAACCCTGAAGAGACAAAAGCACGGGGATCTCCGATTGCGTTACGGTGGGCCCCAGGGCGCCCTGCGAATCACATCCGGTCGATCAACAGAGCTGGAAAACTGACAGTGCAGGCGCTTGGCGGAGCTGCTTTGGAAAAGCCCATCATTATATTCGGCAAGACATTTATCACGCTGCGATAGATGCGGCATGCAAGCAGATGGCGGCGGCGGCCGCGACGTTCAAAGACTCCTCACCACCCGGCTGCGCAATCCGCACCGCCACAGTGGCGCGCGCTTCCCAGTGCGGTGCCACACCCTGCCCCTCGTGGCCGAATACCCAGGCATGCGGGCTGGGCAGACGGGCCTCGTGGAGCAAGACCCCTTGGTGCGAGCTGGTGACCAGCAGCGGGACATTCCATCCGTCGAGATCGTGCGGCTCCAAGCCTTCAACCAGGTGCAAGCCGAAATGGGCCCCCATACCCGCGCGCAGCACTTTGGGCGAACACAAGGCGGCTGTGCCGCGCAGCGCCAGCACCTGGCGCACGCCAAATGCGGATGCGCTGCGCAAGATAGAGCCCACGTTGCCGGCGTCCTGCACGCGGTCCAGCAAGACGGTGTTGACGCCGGGGAGCACCTGCGCGGCCAGCGGCAGGTCCATCACAAAACCCATGTCAGATGGAGAGTCCAGCGCGCTGACGCTGCCAAACAAGGCGTCGGACAAGCGCACGGTGTCGGGCGCCGCAGCGCGCAGATTCGGCGCAGCCCGCTCCCAGCCCGTATCCGAAAAAACCGCGATCCGGGCTTGCAGACCCCGCGCCAGCGCAGCGCTGCACAGATGCTCGCCCTCGACCCAGATGCGGCCGAGCTTGCGGTAGGCCACGCTGCCCGATCCCAGCTTGCGCAGCTCTTTGAGCAGCGGGTTGTCGCGGGCGGTGATGCTGCGCGCGGTGTTCATCGCTGCGCCTGTGCCACTGGGCGAAAGCTCATTCGGTGCTCGGGGCAGGGCCCGTACAAGGCCAAGGCGGCCAGGTGTTCGGCGGTGCCGTAGCCCTTGTGCTTGCCAAAACCGTAGGCGGGGTACAGGGCGTCGAGCGCGACACACAGCTGGTCCCGGTGCACCTTGGCGACGATGGATGCGGCGGAAATCGCGGCGACCTTGGAGTCGCCTTTGACGATGGCATCGGCGCGCATGGGTAAGACGGGCAGGCGGTTGCCGTCCACCAAGACCAGCTTGGGCGGCAAGCGCAAACCAGCGACGGCGCGTTGCATGGCAAGCAAAGTGGCTTGCAAGATGTTGAGCGCGTCAATTTCTTGCGCGCTGGCTTGCGCGATCGAGCAGCACAGGGCTTTGGCACGGATCTCGTGGAATAGGCGTTCCCGTTTGGCGGGGCTGAGCGTCTTGGAATCGGCCAGACCGGGAATCGGCTGGCGCGGGTCCAGGATCACTGCGGCTGCTACCACCGGTCCGGCCAGTGGGCCCCGCCCGGCTTCGTCCACACCGGCAACCAAGCCCTGCGCATCCATGGCCAGCCAAGCCGGCCCGAAGCCTGTTGAATCAGCTTTGGACGACTTGGGCGATGGCATCGCTGGCAAGCGCGGGGGTGTCGCGCAAGAGATTGTGGTGCATGGTGGTGAAACACGTTTCCAGTTCTTGCAGGCGCTCAGGCGCGTGCTGCGCGGCATCCAACCAGTCCAGCGTGGCCTGCGCCAGCGCGGCTGGCGTGGCGGCGTCTTGCAACAACTCGGGCACCACAAAGCGGCGGTTCAGGATATTGGGCAGGCCGACCCAGGGCTGCAAGAGCTTGCGCCCGATCAGCGCTGCCGACAACCAGGACATGCGGTAAGCAATCACCATAGGCCGCTTGAACAAGGCCGCCTCCAAAGTGGCCGTACCACTGGCCAGCAGTACCGTGTCGCAGGCGGCGAGCACCGCGTGCGACTGCCCGTCCACGATGTGCAAGTGGCCATGCAGTCCGCTATTGCGCGCCGCCGCTTCGATGCGCGCGCGCAAGCCAGGTGCGGCGGGGACAACAAATTGCATAGAGGGCCGCGCCGCCAGCATGCGCGCGGCGGCAGCGAAGAACAAAGGCGCGAGGTAATCGATTTCCGAGCGGCGGCTGCCCGGCAAAATAGCCAGAACAGTTGCCTCGTCATCCAGCCCAAGGCTGCGCCGCGCCGCAGCCCGGTCAGGCTGCAGTGGGATTAACTGCGCCAAAGGGTGGCCGACAAAGGTACTGGCGATCCCCTCGCGTTGCAGCAATGCGGGCTCAAACGGAAAAATGCACAGCACGTGGTCGGCCGCGCGGCGCAGCAACTCCATGCGTTGCGGACGCCAGGCCCAGACCGAAGGACAGACAAAGTGCACAGTTTTGGTTCCGCTGGCACGCAAGTCAGCTTCCAGCGCCAGATTGAAATCCGGGGCGTCGACGCCAATGAACACATCCGGTGGAGCAGCGATCAGCCGCTCGCGCAGCTGGCGGCGTATGCCCACAATTTCCCGGTAGCGGCGGATCAATTCCCAGCTGAAGCCGTGAACCGACAACTTGTCCTGCGGCCACCAGGCCTGCATACCGCGACCCACCATCTGCGGTCCACCTATTCCGCAGACTTCAACGGTCTTCCAGCGCGCCTGCATGCCATCGATCAAGCGCCCGGCGAGCAGATCGCCAGAGGCTTCCCCGGCCACCATGGCGACCCGCAGGGAAGCCGCTGTACTCAACGCACGATGCCGCGCTGCGGCGAAACCTGGGCCAGAAAGTCCAGCATCATGCTGACGTCCTGCGCGCAATCGGGGGTGTCGTCAACCAGGGCGGCAATGCGATCGCGCGACTGCTCCAGCGTCAAGTCGTCCCGGTAGAGCGCCTTGTGCATGGACTTGACGGCGGCTACGCGTTCGGGCGAAAACCCACGGCGTCGCAGGCCCTCGTAGTTCATGGAACGGGCCGCAGCCGGTTGGCCTTGGCACATCACAAAGGGCGGCAAATCTGCAAACAGCAGCGCACACATGGCAGTCATGCTGTGGGCACCCAGGCGAACGAACTGGTGCACGACGGTAAAGCCGCCCAATATCACCCAATCACCCACATGCACATGACCGGCGAGTTGGGAGTTGTTCGCAAAAATCGTGTGGTTTCCGACTTGGCAATCGTGCGCCAGATGCACATAGGCCATGATCCAGTTGTCGTTGCCCACGCGGGTCACGCCCTGGTCGCCGGGGGAGCCGATGTTGAAGGTGCAAAACTCGCGCACCGTGTTGCGGTCGCCGATGACCAGCTCACACGGTTCACCCGCGTATTTTTTGTCTTGGGGAATGGCGCCCAGGGAGTTGAACTGAAAAATCCGGTTATCCCGTCCGATGGTGGTGCGCCCTTCAATCACGCAATGGGCACCAACCGTGGTACCCGCGCCGATGCGCACGTGCGGACCGATGACCGAATACGGCCCGACCGCCACCGAGCTGTCCAGCTCCGCAAGCGGATCAACCAATGCAGTCGGGTGGATCAGGCTCACCGGCAGACTCAGTTGGAAGCGACGACCGGGCGCACTGCGCAGGTCAATTCCGCCTGCACCGCCAAGGTGCCATCCACCGAGGCGCTGCAATTGAATTTGAAGATGCCGGCTTTCATGCGCACCATTTCCACATCCAGCGTCAACTGGTCCCCGGGCTCAACGGGCCGTTTGAAGCGGGCGTTGTCGATGCCGGCAAAGTAGTACACCAGGTCTTCGCTTGGCCCCGTGCCCAGTGCATCAAAGGCCAGTAATGCGGCGGCTTGGGCCAGCGCTTCCAGCATCAAGACGCCCGGCATGACAGGCCGATAGGGAAAATGACCCTGGAAAAAAGGTTCATTGATGGTGACGTTTTTCAGCGCTTTGATGGATTTGCCTTTTTCCAGCGCGATCACGCGGTCTACCAACAAGATCGGATACCGATGGGGCAATTTCTTCAGAATCTGGTGGATGTCCATCATGGCTGGCGCTCTCTTTCCAATAGTCGGATCCGCTCGCGCAGGCGATGGAGTTGCCGCAAGGTAGCCGCATTGCGTTCCCAGTCGCTGTGCTCATCGAGCGGGAAAACACCCGTGTAAACCCCGGGCTTGGTAATGGACTTGCTGACGCAACTGCAACCGGATAGGTGGACGCCGTCGGCAATCGTGAGGTGCCCGCTGACCAGCGAGCCACCACCCACCGTGCAATTGGCACCGATGGTGGCGCTGCCTGCCACGGCCACACTGCCAGCAATCGCGGTGTTGCGCCCAATGCGCACGTTATGGCCAATTTGAATCAAGTTGTCGAGCTTGACGCCGTCCTCGATGACCGTGTCGCTCAGCGCGCCACGGTCAATACAGGTGTTGGCTCCGATTTCAACGTCGTTGCCAATCCAGACGGCACCCAATTGCTCAATTTTTTCCCAGCGATCACCATCTTTGGCAAAACCGAAGCCATCCGCGCCGATCACCACGCCCGGGTGCACGATACAACGCTCGCCGATGATGCAGTCATAGCCCAGGCTGACACGGGAGGTCAATTCGCTGCCGGCACCCACGCGGGCACCGAGCTCCACCACACACAGGGGGCCGATACGGGCGCTAGCGTGCACCTCGGCTTGCGGGTGGACTACGGCGCTGGGATGTATCCAGCCGCCAGCCCCAGCGGCATCGTCGCCCTTCCATTCGCCATGGCGACGGCGCCATAGCTGGGTCAACTTGGCGTAATACAAATAGGGGTCTGGGACCACGATCGTGGTGCCGCGTGCCAAAGCCGCGTCCCGCATAGACGGCCCAACAATCACGCACGCCGCCTGGCATTCAGGAAGTGCTGCTGCGTAACGGGGGTTGCTCAAAAAACAAATCTGGTGGGATTGGGCGCGGTCCAATGGGGCTAAAGCCTCCACCGCAATCTGGGCGTCTCCCAGCAGTTCGCCGCCTATAGCTTGCACGATATCGCCAAGGCGGAGCGAAAACACGGCCGAATCGCCCACTGCAGCAGCCTCTTATTTCGCTGCGTTGAGAATCTTCAGAACTTTTTCCGTGAGGTCATGCTTGCCGTTGTTGTAGGCCAGTTCTTGAATGACCAAATCGTACTTCTCAGCATCTGCCACTTGCTTGACCGCCTTGGACGCTTTGTCGAGCACCTGCAGCAACTCTTCGTTGCGGCGGCCGTTGATGTCCTCTTGCAGCTCACGTTGCTTGCGCTGGAACTCCCGGTTCATGTCGGCAAATTCTTTCTGGCGGCTGGCGCGTTGGCTTTCGCTCAGCGTAGGCGCATCTTTGTCAAAACGCTCGCTAAAGATTTTGATGCTGTCGCGCAAGGCAACCAGATCCTTGTCACGCTTGGAGAACTCCTGCTCCAAACGACCTTGGGCCGCTTTCGCGGGGGCGGATTCGGTGGTGATGCGCTGGTAATTGATATAGCCCACACGGGTTTCCTGCGCATTCGCAACCGCGCCCACGAGAACCAGCAGCACACCCAAAAGGCATTTTTGTACAAATGAAGACATCAAAATGAGGTTCCGATCTGAAACTGGAGAGACTGTAGTTTATCGCCGTACAAAGTGGACAGTGGCTTGGCCCAGGCCAGGCGCAGGGGCCCCACCGGCGAGATCCAGCTGATACCGACTCCCACTGAACTACGCAGTTCGTCCAGCCCGATGGACGCATCGGGGCCGTACAGGCCACCGGCATCGGCAAAGCCATACATGCGCAAGGTCCGGTCATTGCCGCCGCCCGGGAAGGGCGAAAGCACCTCCGCGTTCAAGACCAGTTTGGTGGCGCCACCGGTGACAACACTGTAGGTACTGGAGTCGATCAGGTCCCTCTGCGAGGCAGTGGTGAAGCTACCCTGCTGAAAGCCGCGCACGGAACCCAGGCCGCCTGCGTAGTAGTTCTTCATCACCGGGTAAGTATGTCCGTTGGTAGAAACACCGGACGAGAGCTCGCTATTGAATGCGAAGGTCGTCTTTTTGCTCAGTGGATAAAACTGCTGGTACTGCAGGGTGGCCCGCGCGTATCCCAAATCGCCCCCTGCGCTCCACTCACCGTTGGCACGCAACACGCGTCCCATGCTCGGAACCAAGGCGCTGTCACGGGTGTCACGCGACCAGCCCAGGGTAAGGGGAACGCCATACACGGTATAGCCATATTGGCTCGCAAAATCACTATAGACCGTAGGGAGGTAGGTTCCCGAAACAATAGTGGTCTGCTCGTAGCCCACTCCCATGAACACCGTATCCGTCTCGGTAAATGGGACGCCAAAACGAACGGTTCCCCCGGTACTTTCTATGGAGTAGCTGTCCACGTCAACATAAGGTTTGCTGTTGCGCTGGTAGACATCGATGGCGCGGGATACACCGTCTTCGGTGAAATAAGGGTCGGTGTTATTGAAAACCAGAACCCGGTTGTATTTACTGGTATTCACCTGAATACCCAACGACTGGCCCGAGCCAAACACATTTTCCTGGTTAAAGCCGAATTGCAGCCCTAAGCCATCGGCCGAGGACACTCCAGCACCAAGGCTGATATTCCCAGTGGGCTTCTCGACCACAGTCACCAACAAATCAACTTGGTCTGGCGCTCCCGCAACCTCCACGGTTTCGATGCCCACCTCTTTGAAATAACCCAAACGATCGACCCGGCTGCGTGACAGCCTGATCTTTTCACCGTCATACCAGGAAGCCTCAAACTGGCGGAACTCCCGGCGGATTACTTCGTCCCGGGTTCTCTCATTACCGGCAATATTGATGCGGCGCAC
>CANIRI010000118.1 GCA_947469815.1 Comamonadaceae bacterium
ATTGGTTGAAAATGAGCCCCGCGCCAGCGTCTGCCAGACCATGCAGAGCTTTTTGGGCGACATCCGCCAGGCCTTGGACAGCAACGTCCCGTCACACCCTTGAGGAGCCCCGCATGAGCTGGATCGAAAAACTGCTACCCGCCAAAATCCAACCCAGCGACCCGACCGAGCGCCGCAGCGTGCCCGAGGGACTGTGGATCAAGTGCCCCAGTTGCGAAACCGTTTTGTACAAAACCGATCTGGAGCAAAACCAGAACGTCTGCCCCACTTGCAGCCACCACCACCGCATCGGCGCGCGGGCGCGGCTGAACGTCTTTTTGGACGGTGAAGGCCGTTATGAGATCGGTCAGGAAGTGCTGCCGGTTGATGCGCTGAAGTTCAAAGACAGCCGCAAATACACCGAACGCTTGAAAGAGGCGCTGGAGAACACCGGCGAGACCGACGCGCTGGTGGTCATGGGCGGCAGCGTGCAGGGCATCGCTTTGGTGGCGGCGTGCTTTGAGTTTGAATTCATGGGCGGCAGCATGGGCTCGGTGGTAGGCGAGCGCTTTGTGCGCGGCGTGGAAACTGCGGTGGAGCAGAAAGTGCCCTTTCTGTGCTTTACCGCCACGGGCGGCGCGCGCATGCAGGAGGGTCTGCTGTCGCTCATGCAAATGGCCAAAACCAATGCAGCCCTGACCCGCCTGGCCAAAAAGGGCTTGCCTTTTATCAGCGTGCTGACCGACCCGACCATGGGCGGCGTATCAGCGGGCTTTGCTTTCCTGGGTGATGTGGTGATTGCCGAGCCCAAAGCGCTGATCGGTTTTGCCGGACCCCGGGTGATCGAGTCCACCGTGCGGGTCACGCTGCCCGAAGGTTTTCAGCGCTCGGAATTCTTGCAATCCAAGGGCGCTGTCGACATGATTTGCGACCGGCGCGAGCTGCGCAAAACTGTGGCCGAATCACTGGCCATGTTGCAAAACCTGCCCGCAGACGCGGTCATCTAAAGCGGCGCGCAAACTACACCCAGGCCAGTACCCAGGCCTGGATGCTGAGCATGACAAGGTTGGCGATTTGCAGCAACACCAACAAGACCAGCGGCGACAAATCGACCCCACCCATCAGGGGGAGATGACGCCGGATCGGCGTTAGGGGGGGTGCGACCAGGCGGTCCAACAGGTCTGATGCGGGCGAATGCGCCTGGATCCACGACAACAGGGCATAAATCACCACCAAGCCGGTAAGGCCAGATATCAGCAGGCGCAGAACACCAAAAAAAGCCATCACTGGCACCGACACGCCATCTCCCTGCGCACCCTGCAAAACCCACAACACGCCGAACTGCGCCAACTCCAGCAAAAAGGCAGCCAGCACGCTGGCGAGGTCGATTGCCGGGGTGCGCGGCAGCACACGGCGCAGGGGCAGCACGATCCAATCGCTGAGCGCAAAAATAAAAGGCCCCGCAGGGTTTCCCGCCCGCACCGACAGGGGTATGCGTTGGAACTGCATATAGGCGCGTAGCAAACACATGCCGGCCACCAGACCGACCGCAACATCGAGCAGCAAATAAACAATTTGGTAAATCATGTGGGTGGCTTGCAACCCACATGCAAAGGGCGGGTCTGCCGAAGAATCATAGCGGCTCCATACCCGCTCTTAAAATGCCGTTTTGCCCAGCCCACGCTGGCGCTCCACATCCTATTCCCCTACCCTATCCTTCCATGTCTGAACCCAGCACCCCAGCCGCCGCCCTTGATGAAAACCAGCTGATGCACGAGCGGCGCGAGAAGCTCAAAGCCATCCGTGCGCGCCAGGCGCTAGGCGATGGTGTGGCCTTTCCCAACGACTTCCAGCCCGACACCCAGGCGGCCGCCTTGTTTGATGCCTATGAAGCGAAAGATGCAGCCGAGTTGCTGACGCTGGGCGCGACCGTGAAAATCGCCGGGCGCATGATGCTCAAGCGTGTGATGGGCAAAGCCAGTTTTTGCACGCTGCAGGACGCTTCATTCGGACCCAGTGGCGGGCGTATTCAGGTGTACGTCAAAGGCGAGGAAGTCGGCGAGGCGCTCTACGAAGATTTCAAGCACTGGGACCTGGGCGACATCGTGGCCGCGCAAGGTCGGGTTTTCAAAACCAAAACCGGCGAGCTCTCTATCCACGCCACCATCGTGCGCCTGCTGACCAAGAGCCTGCGGCCTATGCCCGACAAGTTCCACGGCGTGCACGACCAGGAAGTCAAATACCGCCAACGCTACATCGACCTGATGACCGACGAGAGCGCCCGCCGCCGCTTTGTGGCCCGCAGCAAAGCAGTCAGCGCCCTGCGCAACTTCATGGTCGCGCACGATTTTCTAGAAGTGGAAACGCCCATGCTGCACCCGATTCCGGGTGGTGCCAATGCGCGGCCCTTCACCACACACCACAACGCGCTGGACCAGCAGATGTTTTTGCGCATTGCGCCTGAGCTGTATTTGAAGCGCCTGATCGTGGGCGGTTTCGAGCGCGTGTTCGAAATCAACCGCAACTTCCGCAACGAAGGCATTTCGGTACGGCATAACCCCGAATTCACCATGATGGAGTTCTACGCCGCCTATTGGAATTACCGCGACCTGATGACCTTTACCGAAAACCTGGTGCGCGACGCAGCGCTGCAAGCAACCGGCAGCCTGCAGCTGACGTACGGTGGTCAGGCCGTTGACCTGGAAAAGCCTTTTGAGCGCCTGACGATCATCGAGGCGATTGAGAAATACACCGAAGCAGGCGACAACGTGGGCAACGCCGACTGGCTGCGGCTGGAGCTGCGCAAGCTGGGGCTCACCGACGGTAAAAACCATCTCTCCAAGCGCACGCTGGCGGGCCTGCAGGTTTTGTACTTTGAAGAAACCGTGGAGTCCAAGCTCTGGCAACCGACTTTTATTTGCGAGCACCCGGTCGAAATTTCACCACTGGCGCGCGCCAGCGACAGCCATCCCGATGTGACCGAGCGTTTTGAGCTCTACATCACCGGGCGCGAATTCGGCAACGGATTCAGCGAGCTCAATGACGCCGAAGACCAGGCCGCCCGCTTCCACGCCCAGGTGGCGGCCAAGGACGGCGGCGATGTGGAAGCCATGTTTTACGACCACGACTTTGTGCGCGCTTTGGAATACGGCATGCCGCCGACCGGCGGTTGCGGCATCGGCATTGACCGCCTCATGATGCTGCTCACCGACAGCCCCAGCATTCGCGATGTGATTCTCTTCCCAGCCCTGCGTCGGGAAAACTGAACGGGTCAGTCCCCGCTACGGGGCTACCAGCTCCACAGGGTGCCGTCGTGCTGCAAGCGGTTGACGGGCAAGTAGGCGCGCTGGTAAGGGTACTTGGCAGCCAGTTCTTCATCAATGGTCACGCCGTGTCCGGGCACTTCGCCGGGATGCATAAAGCCGCCCTCGAAGGTGTAAGCGTGGGGAAACACGGCGTCGGTCTCCTCGGTGTGGCGCATGTACTCCTGGATGCCGAAGTTCGGAACCCACAAATCAAAGTGCAGCGCAGCGCCCATGCACACGGGCGACAAGTCGGTTGCGCCGTGGCAGCCGGTGCGCACCTGGTACATCGCCGCGAAATCCGCAATCCGCCGTAAATGGGTGATGCCCCCGGCATGGACGACGGTGGCGCGGATGTAGTCGATCAGCTGGTTTTGGATCAGGTCTTTGCAATCCCATAGCGTGTTGAACACCTCGCCCACCGCCAGCGGCGTGGTGGTGTGCTGGCGGATCAAGCGGAATGACTCCTGGTTTTCTGCGGGTGTGGCGTCTTCCAGCCAGAACAGGCGGTGGGGCTCCAGGTCTTTGCCCAGGCGCGCGGCCTCGATGGGCGTGAGTCGGTGGTGCACATCGTGCAGCAGGTGCAGCTCCGGGCCGGCGGCGGCGCGGGCTTTCTCAAACAGCTCGGGCGTATGGCGCAGGTATTTTTCGGTGGACCAATCGTGTTCGCTGGGCAGGTCCGCATCCGCTGGCTCGTAAAACATGGCGCCACGGCCCACGCCGTAGACCTTGTCCAAGCCCGGCACACCGCTTTGCGCGCGCACCGCCAGGTAGCCCATGGCCTGGTAGCGCAGCACTTCGTCCACCGTGTGCGCAATGTCCCGCCCGTTCGCATGGCCGTAGACCATGACCCCCGTTCGGCTCTTGCCGCCGAGCAACTGGTACAGCGGCATACCGGCCGCCTTCGCCTTGATGTCCCATAGGGCGGTGTCCACCGCCGCGATTGCACTCATGGTGACCGGCCCGCGCCGCCAATAGGCGCCCTTGTAGAGGTACTGCCAGATGTCTTCGATTTGCCCGGCATCCCGGCCGATCAGACAGGGGATCAGGTGGTCATTGAGGTAGCTGACCACCGCCAGCTCGCGCCCGTTCAAGGTGGCGTCCCCAATGCCGCTCAGACCCGCATCGGTTTCGATTTTCAGGGTCACGAAGTTGCGTCCGGGACAGCACACAATAACCTTGGCAGCTGTGATTTTCATGGTGGCCTTTCGCTCTGAATTCAATGTACCCGATTCGGCCCACCGGTTTGCGGCTATGCACTGATACGGTGCATTTTGACTGGCCCGCATATTGCAGAACAGCCGGATAACCAGCCGCCCCGGCTGGCGCAACACGGGTCAACACCATCGTGACGGTTGGAATCTTCAACGAAATGGTCTCTGCAGGCGGCGAGCCCCGTCCGCATTACGCGGCGCTCGACGAATGGCTCAAGAGCATCAGCAGCGAGACGGTGAAGGCCAAACGCAACGAGGCCGACCTGATTTTTCGGCGCACCGGCATCACCTTTTCTTTGGGCGGCGAGGACGGCGGCACCGAGCGGCTGATTCCCTCGGACTTGGTGCCCCGCATCATCGACAGTGCGGAATGGGCTTTTCTGGAACGCGGCCTGGTGCAGCGCGTCAAAGCCATCAACATGTTTTTGCACGATGTGTACCACGGCCAACACATTTTGAAGTCCGGCCTGGTGCCAGCCGACCAGGTCCTTGCCAACGCCCAGCTCATGCCCTTGATGATGGGTCTGGATCTGCCGCACCAAACCTATGCGCACATCACCGGCGTGGACATCATCCGCCACGCCGACGGTGACTTTTATGTGCTGGAAGACAACCTGCGCGTACCGTCCGGTGTGTCGTACATGCTGAGCAACCGCCATTTGATGATGCGGCTCTTCCCCGACCTGTTCTACCGCTACGCAGTGCGACCGGTGGAGCATTACCCCGCCCTGCTGCTGCAAACCCTGCGCAGCGCCACCCTGGTCGAGCAGCCCACCATCGTGCTGCTGACGCCCGGGCGCTTCAACAGCGCCTATTTCGAGCACGCATTTTTGGCCAAACAAATGGGTATTGAGTTGGTGGAGGGCTCGGATTTGTTTGTGCGCGGCGACCTGGTCTATATGCAGACCACCGAAGGTCCGCAGCGCGTAGACGTGATCTACCGCCGTATCGACGACGCCTACATGGACCCCCTTGCATTTGCCCCGGACTCCATGATCGGCGTGCCCGGACTGGCGGCGGTCTACCGCATGGGCAATGTGGTGATTGCCAACGCGCTGGGCACCGGCGTGGCCGACGACAAATCGATTTACCCCTACGTCCCCGAAATGGTGCAGTTTTACCTGGGCGAGGAGCCGCTGCTCAAAAACGTGCAGACCTGGCAATGCCGCAAACCGGCCGAACTCAGCTACGTGCTGGCGAATCTGGGAGAACTGGTGGTCAAGGAGGTTCATGGCGCGGGCGGCTACGGCATGCTGGTGGGCCCGGCGTCCACCAAGGCCGAAATTGCCGATTTCGCCGAGCGCGTGCGGGCGCGGCCCGATAACTACATCGCCCAACCCACGCTCAGCCTCTCGGCCTGCCCGACCTTTGTCGAGCAAGGCCTGGCTCCGCGCCACATCGACCTGAGGCCCTTTGTGCTATCGGGCAAAACGACCACCATCGTTCCGGGCGGCTTGACACGGGTGGCGCTGCGCGAAGGTTCGCTGGTGGTGAACTCCTCACAAGGCGGAGGCACCAAAGACACCTGGGTGCTCGAAGCGCCAGAGGCCGCCTGATGCTGTCGCGCGTTGCCGCCCAGCTGTATTGGATGTCGCGCTACCTGGAGCGCGCCGAAAACATGGCCCGTATCTTGGATGTGGGCCAGTCGCTGGCCTTGCTGTCCTCGCAAAACGGCCCGCGCGAGGCAGCGGAAGCTGCGCTGGAGCCGCTGGTAATCACCGACACAGTGGCAGCCTTTCAAGCTACCGGCCGGGCCACCCGCGCCGACCAGGTAGCGCAGTTTTTGGCCTGGGACGAGAGCCACCCCTCCTCCATCGTCAACTGCATCAAGACCAGCCGGGAAAACGCCCGCGCGGTGCGCGGCGCCATGACTGCCGAGATGTGGGAATGCATCAACGACACCTGGATGGGCCTGATGCAGCGGCAAAACGCCTCACGCAGCCGCAAACCAGCCGCAGACACGGCATTTTTTGAATGGGTCAAAGAGCGCTCGCACCTGTTTCGCGGTGTCACCTTTGCCACCATCCAGCGCGACCAGCCCTACCACTTCATCCGTCTGGGCACGCACATTGAGCGCGCCGACAACACGGCGCGCATCCTGTCGGTCAAAACCCGGGTGCAACGCGAAGGTGGCACCGATCTGGTGGACGACTACTACCGCTTGGGCGCAGTGCTGCGTTCGGTGAGCGCGCTGGAGGCCTACCGCGACACCTACCGCGACGCGATCAACCCGGACCGGGTCGCCGAGCTGCTGATCTTCAACCCGGGGTTCCCGCGCTCGCTCTTGTTTTGCACCGATATCTCACGCCAGATCCTGGACCGCTTGCCGCAGCAGTCAGGGCGCATGGCGCGCCGCCATGCGGCAGAGTTGCTGGCCAAACTGCAGTTCGGCAACCTGGAAGAGGTCTACGCCAGCGGCTTAGAGACCTACCTGGAAACGTTTGTGAAAGACACCATCGCCCTGGCCGATGCGGTGCACACCGACTACCTGGAAAACCTGGCATGAGCATCCGGGTCCGCCACGAAACCAGCTACCACTACGAGCAGCCGGTGCGCCGCAGCGTGCAAACCCTGCGCATCAGCCCGCCGAACAACGCCCGCCAAACGGTCCTCCACTGGAAGCTGGATCTACCGGCCCCGGCGCGTGCGTGGGCCGATGGCTTTGGCAACTTGTGCCACACGCTGGTGCTGGACCAGCCACACGACAGCATCCTGATTTGCGCACAAGGCGTGGTCGATGTACGCGACGGAGACATCGGCGAAGCCGCCGGACCGATGCCGCTGGAGGTTTTTCTACGCCCCACCGC
>CANIRI010000119.1 GCA_947469815.1 Comamonadaceae bacterium
AGCGAGGCTAAGTTGATGATTTATATGGGGTGGCTGATGGGGCTCGAACCCACGACAACAGGAATCACAATCCTGGACTCTACCAACTGAGCTACAGCCACCGCAGAGCGCGGATTATAAGCAGAGGGCGTACTTGCTCAGGCGGTGATCAACCCGCTTCAGCTTCCGCCACCGGCTTGGTTCCAGGCTTGGGCGCGCTGATTTGAACTTTGTAGCGCAGCTTCAGCATCTGGTAGTACGCCTCGGCCTCGGCACGTCCGAGCAGCTGCGTGAATTGGGCGCGATCTTGTTGGCTGGCTTGGGCATCGACTTCTTTACGCGGTATCACCTGGGTGATACGCGCCAGCGCATAGCCCTGGGAACTCATATCGATACCCGCCCACACCGGTAATGTGCTGGTATCGGCACGCAGTACGCCGTCCAGGACCACGCTGCTGACCCTGGGCGCTGCATCACGGGAAATGACGATCGCCTCGGGCAGTTTGGGCGGTGCGCTTTGCGCCTTCCAAGTTGCCAAATCGGCTTGCGCGGCTTTCTTGGCCAAGGCCGTGGCTTGTTCCAACGCCAGCTTGTCATAGACCTGTCCGCGAACCTCATCCAACGCCAGGGGGCGCACGGGAACGTGTCGGGTCACGCGCGCCGAAAAAAGCGTGCTCGGGGCCACTTCTATGGCCTCGGTATTCTGTTTTTTGGAGATGGTGTCGGCGTTAAAAATGGCATCCAGCACGCGCGGCGGGAACAACGGGCCGGGTGACTTGGCGGGCGGTTTGCGCAGCACACCCGAGGCCTGTTTGATCTCCAGCTTGAGCTTGTCAGCCACCGGCTTCAAGCTGTCACCCTGCTCGTACACGGCGTTACTGAAAATTTCGGCCACTTCGGCAAATTTGCGCTGGGCCTGCTGTGCCTTGTATTCCGACTCCAACTTGTCGCGAACGGTCTCGAAGCTGGCTTGCTTGGGTTCTTTGATGTCGGCTAGTTTGATGACGTGGTACCCGAAATCCGACTCCACAACTTCGCTGATCTCGCCTTTTTTCAGGACAAATACCGCGTCCTCAAACTGCTTGACCATGGAGCCCTTGGAGAAGTAACCCAGGTCACCGCCCTGGGTGGCAGAGGCGCTGTCCTGCGAGTTCTTGCGGGCCAAATCGGCAAAACTGTCGGGCTTGGCGCGGACCTTGACCAGCAGCGCTTGCGCCGCAGCTTTGGCTTTTTCTCGCACATCAGCCGCAGCGTCTTTGGTCACCGCGAAAAGGATATGACTGGCCTTGCGTTCCTCTTTTGCAGCCAGCCGCTGGGCGTTTTGTTCGTAATAGGTTTTCAGGTCCGCTTCGTTCACCGTCAGGCTGCTCTTCACGGCGTCCAGGTTCAGGACCACATATTCAATATCCGCCGACTCAGCGGACTCAAATTGACTTTTGTTGGCCTCGTAGTAGGACTGGATTTCGGCGTCGGTCGGTTTGACTTTGGCCAGGTAATCCGCTGGTTTGTAATACACCAACTGGACCTCGCGGCGTTGAAAAAATGCGTTCAGCGTCGCATCGGTAACCGCTTGGGTTGCGAATGCACTGCGCCCAAACGCTTGCTCGTTCTGGCGAAACAGCAACTCATTGCGAACCCGAGCGTCGAACTGCGCGGGACTCAGGCCATTATTCTTGAGTAGCGTCTTGTAGGCTTCAACATCCAGCGATCCATCGGCGCGGCGCATGGCGGCAATGGCCGGAATGGCTTCAATTTCCCGGGCGAGCCGGGCATCCGTCACAACCCTGACTGAGTCTTGTCCGACCTCTTGCCACACTTTGTCGCGCACCATTTGCTCAAGCGTCGCATACCGGGCCTCTGGCGAATCCAGCAACTTCGGGTCCGCGGTCGGTGTTGCACTGCGGATGCGCTTGACCTCGTCATTGTGCGCGGCGTCCCACTCAGCCTGGCTGATGCTGTGGCTGCCAACCTTGGCTACCGCATCGGCGTTGGCCTTGATGCCCCGGTATCCCTCAACGCCGCTGAATACGAATCCCAAAATGATCAAGCCGTACAGCGGGATCATGAGGATCTTGGAATACTTGCGGATCGATTCAAACATGGGGAACAACTCCAGGAAAACAAAAAGGCGAACCCCTGTTCGCCTTTGATCGCGGGTTGGTGGGTGATGACGGGCTCGAACCGCCGACCTACGCCGTGTAAAGGCGCCGCTCTACCAACTGAGCTAATCACCCAACCTGAAAAAAGTGTCCGTTGTCCACGCCGCACGGCGATGGAGACGTTAATGACCAAAGAACTTTACCAGTTTTGATTTTACGTCCGGTCCACCGTCGGTCAGCAAGGGCCACGCCCACCGTGATGCTCTGACATACGCTGGGTGCTACAGGCCGCGCGAGCGAATCTCAGGCAGCGCCTTTTGCAAGTAGTACACCATCGACCACACTGTCAAAACGGCGGCCACCCAAATCAGCCAAGCACCCCAGACATGGGTATCCAGCAAACCAAAAACCGGGCCATCAAACAACAAAAAACCGATGGCCACCATTTGCGCGGTGGTCTTGAGTTTGCCGATGCGGTGCACGGCCACGCTGCGTGAAGCGCCAATTTGGGCCATCCATTCGCGCAAGGCCGATATCGCAATTTCGCGACCGATGATGATCAGCGCGACGAACACGTCGACCCGCTGCAAGTGCACCAGCACCAGCACACAGGCGCATACCAAAAATTTGTCGGCCACCGGATCCAAAAAAGCGCCGAAGTTAGAAGCCTGGTTGAGCTTGCGCGCCAGGTACCCGTCCAGCCAATCGGTCAGCGCGAAGACCACAAACATGCTGGTCGCCCACAGGTTTTTTTCCGGTACTGCCATCACGTCGGCAGGCAGATAGAAGACCCCGACGATCAGCGGGAGCGCGCAGATCCGGGTCCAGGTGAGCAGCGTGGGGACGGTCCAGAACATCGCGGGATTGTGGCATGCCTACCGCAGCGCGCGGTAGATTTCCTCGGCCAGTTCCCGTGAGATCCCCTCCACGCTGGCCAGGTCCTGCGCACTGGCTTGGGCCACCCCGCGCACCCCGCCAAAGCGCTGCAACAACCGGGCTCGGCGCTTGGGGCCAACGCCCGCAATCGACTCCAGTTCTCCGCCTCCGAGGCGCACCTTGGCCCGCTTCTGCCGCATGCCCGTGATGGCGAAACGGTGCGCCTCGTCCCGGATTTGCGCCACCAGCATCAGCGCCGCTGAATCGGGGGGCAAAGCAACCTTCTCACGCCCGTCGGCAAACACCAGTTCCTCCAGGCCAACTTTGCGGCCTTCCCCTTTTTCCACACCGACGATGAGCCCGAGATCCAGACCCAAACCCGCAAAAACCTCGCGCGCCATCGATACCTGGCCGCGTCCGCCGTCCACCAACACCAGATCCGGCATGCGCAGCGCTTTCGACGGCGTCTCGCCCTGCAGCCGCGCCTGCTCATGGGCCTGCGCGACCTTGCTGTAGCGACGGGTCAAAACCTGGCGCATGGCCGCGTAATCGTCGCCGGGAGTGATGCCCTCGATGTTGTAGCGGCGGTACTGCGCGCTTTGCATGGCGTGTCCGGCAAACACCACGCAAGAAGCCTGGGTCGCCTCGCCCGCTGTGTGTGAAATATCAAAACACTCAATGCGCAGTTCTTCCAAAACCTCCACCGCGAGGTCCAGCGCCTGCACCAATGCGCGGGTGCGTTGCTGCTGCGAGCCGTCTTCTGCCAAGAGGCGCGCCAAGGCCAGCTCGGCACCTTTGGCTGCCATTTCCAGCCAGATGCGGCGCTGCTCGCGCGGCTGGTGCACCGCGTTGACCTTGATGCCGTGCTGTTCTGAGAGCGCCTCCAGCAGCGACTTATCCACCGGCTCGCTGATCACCAGCACACCCGGCATGGGAATGCCGATGTAATGCTGCGCCAAAAAAGCCTCCAAAACCCGCCGCTCCATGCTGCGCGGGTTAGCGGCATCGGCCTCCTCCGCATCCAGGCTGGCGGCCGCCTCGATCTGCGCGGGGAAATAGGGGCGGTCGCCCAAATGCCTTCCGCCACGCACCATGGCCAGGTTCACACAGGCGCGCCCGCCCTGCACTTTCACGGCCAGGATGTCGACATCGCGGTCGGACACGTTGTCCACCGACTGCTGGTGCAGCACATTGGATAGCGCCGCTACCTGGTTGCGCAATTCCGCCGCCTGCTCAAACTCCAGCCGCTCGGCATGCGCCATCATGCGCGCTTCCAGCTCGTGCATCACCTCCTGTGCGTCGCCCTGCAAAAAGCGCTGCGCATTGACCACGTCGAACGCGTAATCTGCCGCGCTGATATGCCCCACGCAGGGGCCGGAGCAGCGTTTGATCTGGTACAGCAAACAGGGGCGGGTGCGGTTGGAAAAAACCGAGTCCTCGCAGGTGCGCAAGCGGAACACCTTTTGCATCAGCAGCACCGCCTCTTTGACCGCCCAGGCACTGGGGTAGGGCCCGAAATAGTGGTGTTTCTTCTCAACGCCGCCCCGGTAATAGGCTACTCGCGAAAAATGCAAGGGCTGCGCTCCGTGGGCGCCGGGTTGCTGGGTTTGCGTATCCGGCGCGAAGGCCGCAGTCATCTTTAAATAAGGGTAGCTCTTGTCATCCCGAAACAGGATGTTGTACTTGGGCTGCAGGGTCTTGATCAGGTTGTTTTCCAGCAGCAGCGCCTCTGCTTCGGAGCGCACCACGGTGGTCTCCATGCGCACAATCTTGCCCACCATGTGGCCAATGCGGGTGCCGCCATGGTTTTTCTGGAAGTAGCTGGAGACCCGCTTTTTCAGGCTGTTGGCTTTGCCCACATACAGCAAAGCGCCATCGCCGTCGAAATAGCGGTACACGCCCGGCAGATTGGGCAAGCTGGCAACTTCGTGCAGCAAAGCGGGGCTGTGGGGGCTGGCGTCCGACATGGCGCGTATTGTGCAGGCCAGCGTCGACAATCCCGTCCATGCTCCACCCACCCGCAAGTCCCAATCCCACGCCGGATCGGCCGCTGCTGTGGGACATCTTCTGCCACGTAGTCGACAATTTCGGTGACGTGGGCGTGCTGTGGCGTCTGAGCGCAGCGATGGCGGCGCGCGGTCAGCAGGTGCGGCTGTGGATCGACGACGCCAGCGCTCTGGCCTGGATGGCCCCGGGCGCACTGGCGGGCGAATGGCCGGGTGTGCGGGTCATGCCTTGGGCAGACGCCGATAAAGCGTCGGTATGCAGCGCTTTGCCCTGTGCCGATGTTTGGATCGAAGGCTTTGCTTGCGAGATTCCGCCCGCCTTTGTGGCCCATTTCACCAACCGGGTCAGCGCAGAAGACAGTGTGGCGCGACCGGTCTGGATCAATCTCGAGTACCTCAGCGCTGAGGCCTATGTGGAGCGCAACCACCGTCTGCCCTCCCCCGTGCTGTCCGGCCCGGCACGGGGCTGGACCAAGTATTTCTTCTATCCCGGCTTTACCCCAGGCAGCGGCGGTCTGATACGCAATGCGCTGGCGGACGCCGCCGCCAGGCACGCCCACCCCACTTCCAAATCAGCAAAGGGCGTGCGACAGGTCAGCCTGTTTTGCTATGAACCTGAAGCGCTGCCGGAACTGCTAACCGGTCTTGGGCAGGACGGACGTCCCAGCCAGCTTTTGGTGGCCCACGGCCGCGCCACCCAGGCCGTGCGCAGCTTGCTGGCGCGCGATAACTTCAGGCTACCCGCCAATCTGCAGGTGGAATACCTGCCCACCTTGAGCCAGACGCAGTTTGACGCCTTGTTGGGCCGCTGCGACCTGAATATGGTGCGCGGCGAGGACTCGCTGGTGCAGGCCATCTGGGCCGGTAAACCCTTTGTCTGGCAGGCCTATCCGCAAACCGACGCGGCCCACCGCGCGAAGCTGGAAGCATTGCTGGACTGGCTGCAAGCAGACAGCGCGGTGCGGGATCTGCACCGCGCCTGGAACGGGTTTTGCCAGCCCGCAGAGCTGGCGCACTGGACCCAGACCCTGGCCGACGCCGGTGGGCGCTGGGCCAGCCAAGTGATAGATGCCCGCCAGCGCTTGCTGTTGCAAGACGACCTGCCAACGCAGCTACTGAAGCTGGTGGACGAAAACCGCTAAACTTGAGGGCTTTCTCCAAGACACCTGGGCTTACCCGGTGTCGCCGTACTCGCCGCAGACTGCGGCCTATTTGCACCAAAGCCCTCAAGCCTCAGACACCATGAAAATCGCCCAAGAAATTCGCGCCGGTAACGTCATCATGCACGGCAAAGACCCGATGGTCGTGCTCAAAACCGAATACAGCCGGGGTGGCCGCAACTCGGCCACGGTGCGCATGAAGCTCAAAAGCCTGATTGCCAATTTCGGAACCGAAGTCGTCTTCAAGGCCGACGACAAGATGGACCAGATCATTCTGGACAAGAAGGAATGCACCTATTCCTACTTCGCCGACCCGATGTACGTCTGCATGGACGCGGAATACAACCAGTACGAAGTCGAAGCCGAAAACATGGGCGACTCGCTCAGCTACCTGGAAGACGGCATGGCAGTTGAGGTGGTTTTTTACGAAGGCAAAGCGATTTCGGTGGAATTGCCCACCAGCGTGGTGCGCGAAATCACCTGGACCGAGCCCGCCGTCAAAGGCGACACCTCGGGCAAAGTGCTCAAGCCCGCCAAGATCGCCACCGGTTTTGAAATTGGCGTGCCAATTTTTGTGGCCCAGGGCGACAAGGTCGAGATCGACACCCGCACCGGCGAATACCGCAAGCGCGTCTAACCGGCCCTCAAATCCGCAGCCGCCAGGCCGCGCGCGAGCCCAGGCCCACGGCACTGCCGACGGACCAGAACAAAACCGAGACGCCCAGCACTGCCCCCACGCTGCCAAACAGCAGGGGCATGAGCACACTGGAGAAGTTGATCGCCATCAGGCGCAGAGCCAGCGCCTGGCTGCGCTGCGGCTCGGGCGTGATGTGGTGCAAGGTGCTCATGATCATAGGCTGCACCGATCCCAAGGCAAAGCCCAGAAAAACCGAACAGATGGCCATGGCCCAGGCGCTGTGCATCAGCGGGTAAATGGCAAAGAGCAGCGCGGTGCTGAGCATGGCAACGGTAGTCACATGCCACTCGCGGGCCTGCGCGGCCACCAGGGGAATCAGCAAGCGCACCAGCACTGCTGCCACGGCAAAGCCACCCAAAATGCCACCGATCACCGACGCGCTGAGCTGGCGTTCATGGCCCAGCACCGGCACC
>CANIRI010000120.1 GCA_947469815.1 Comamonadaceae bacterium
CGGCCGGTCTCCAGGTCGATCGCGTCCAGGGCCTCAAACCGGTCTTGTAACTCCACGCCGTAAGCGCCGATGTTTTGGACAGGAGACGCGCCCACGGTGCCGGGAATCAAGGCCAGGTTTTCCAGACCCGGCAGTCCCTGGGCTAACGTCCAGACCACAAAAGCATGCCAATCGACGCCGGCGCCCGCCTCGACCACAGTGACTTTGGCGCGCTGCTCCACCACGCGGCAGCCCTCGATTTCGGACTTGAGAACCAGGGGCTCCACATCCCCGGTGATCACCAGATTGCTGCCGCCACCCAACACAAATTTGGGGACTTGGCGCAAGAGCGGATCGGCCAACACGGCCAGGACATCGGCCTCGCTGCGGATACGCACCAAGCGCTGTGCGCGGGCAACGATGTGGAAGGTGTTGAGCGCCTGCAGGGGCACCTGGTGTTCGACTAACATGGGCGGATTGTCCTGTATGGAGCCCTGACGCTATGCCCTCTTTTGACACAGTCTGCGAAGCCGAACTGGTAGACGTAAAAAATGGTGTCGAAAACACCGCCAAGGAAATTGCCACGCGCTTTGATTTCAAAGGTACCTCTGCCAGCATTGAGATCAAGGACAAAGAAATCACCCTGATTGGTGACGCAGAATTTCAGCTCACGCAAATCGAAGATGTGCTGCGCAACAAGCTCACCAAACGCAATGTGGATGTGCGATTTTTGGACGCGGGCGATGTGCAAAAAATGGGTGGCGACAAAGTCAAACAGGTCATCAAAGTGCGCAACGGCATCGAGTCGGAACTGGGCAAAAAAATCCAACGCTTGATCAAGGACAGCAAACTCAAAGTGCAAGCGGCGATTCAAGGGGATAGCGTACGTGTCACCGGGGCCAAACGCGATGACCTGCAGGCGGCCATGGCCTTGCTGCGCAAGGAAATCACCGATGTGCCGATCAGCTTCAATAATTTCAGGGACTGATCGCACCGTTCCGAACGCGCCCCCAGCGGTAATATGAATTAGCTTTTTCTGCCGATCCGCGGCTCTGAGCCGCTGATCAGGCGGCCGATGTTGGCCTTATGGCGCCAGAGCAGTAAGCCGGCTATCAAGCCCAAAGCCACAGTCACCGCCGGTTCGCTGCGCCAGGCCACACCATCGCACAGCAGGTAGTACACCGGCGTGAAAACCGCAGCCACTAAAGCGGCCAACGAAGAGTAGCGGAAAAAGTACGCAATGATGAGCCAGGTCAGCCCGGTGGCCACACCCAAAAGCGGGTGAATGCCAAAACTCGCGCCTATGGCCGTTGCCACGCCTTTACCGCCCTTGAACTTGAAAAATACCGGGAACAAATGCCCGATAAATGCGGCCATGGCAACCGCCGCAACAGTGCCACCGGATAGGCCGAATTCCGCACCGTATTGCTGAACGCACCACAAGGGGATAAAGGCTTTGAGCCCGTCAAACAGCAAGGTCAAGGCCGCTGCGATCTTGTTGCCCGAGCGCAAGACGTTGGTCGCCCCCGGGTTGCCACTGCCGTAACTGCGCGGGTCGTCCAAGTGCATCAGTCGGCTGACGATGACCGCGAAGGAAAGCGATCCGGCGAGGTAGGCAAGCAGTGCGGCCAAGGGCCCGAACCACCATGCATATGCGTCCACTCTAAGAACCCCCAGGCCGCGATAAGGGGCCAAACAAATACTCAAATGTCTGGTCCGAGTTGGACCCGTCCTGGTTGTCCGTCAAGCACAGGGCCCGCGTGTCCAAAGTTCTGCGACTCGCGCCTGGCATCAACCGGTCCCCGAGAGCCGGAATCACCCATCGATCGATCCCTCTGCGCGCCATATGGCCGCCTAACCATACGTCGTCATCGAAGAACGCTTGCTTGGGTGCGGCGCTGTAGTCGGTGACGGCGTCGTCAAAGAACCGGGGTTTGACCAGGACGCCGGCGTAACCAAAAAGGTAGTCGACACGGGCCAGTGCGTCGCTGGAGAAACTGGTGTAGCGCAAGTCCTGCAGCCAGGTTTGGCGACTGAATAGGACAGAGGAGGGTTTCATGCCCGCAGGCACGGCCACTCCAGAGCAGCCCAGAGCCGCATACGGCATGCGCTGTGACCAGTTAATCAGCTGCTCGATCAATCGATAGGGATACACGCCGTCGTCGTCCACGATGATAAGGCGGGTATCCGGCATCTTCCTTTCCTGCTGCCAGGTTGGGATGAATTTGGTGACTGGTCCCAAGTCCTGCTCACATTCCACAATGTTGAGAATTGGAATCTCGGAAAACCAGCTTGGAATGGAATACGAATAGGGTGCCAGGCGCGAAGTCTTGGGAATGCACAGGCAGATGCTGTCAGGGAGTGCGGACTGGTCCAGCAGACTTTTCAACATCACCTCAATCTGACCAATCCGTTCGGGAATAGTCGTAAAAGTAACCACCACCCGATCAGGGCAATCTACCCGCGGAATGACTTTCAGACGCTCGGTGTAATACGCCAACGGTTGGCGATGTAACTGGTTAACACGCCAGCGGAACGCTAATCTTTTGGCTGGTTTCGCCCGCATGCGTGGTCCTTTATCTATAAAACCGGATTGTCCCGCCAGCTTACTGGGCGCATTCCACCGATTGTGCGCCTAGCGCGGGCAGACACTGTTGCGGATCTAGCTCCAGCAAATAACCACGACGCCCCCCGTTAATCAAGATACGCGGCAGATCAAAGATAGTGGACTCCACGTACACCGGCATAGTTTTTCGGGTGGCAAACGGCGATGTGCCGCCTACCAGGTAGCCGCTATGGCGGTTGGCAGCCTCGGGCGTGCAAGGTTGCACCGATTTCGCGCCAATCTGGCGAGCCAGGTTTTTGGTTGATACCGTGCGGTTCCCATGCATAAGCACCAGCAGAGGCTTGGCATCCTGATCCTGCATGACGAGCGTTTTAACCACCGCAAACGGATCCCAGCCCAGTTCGGATGCGCCCCGCTGCGCGCCTCCGTGTTCGACATACTCATACCGGTGTTCGCCGAACGCCAAGCCGGCCTGGCGCAACCATGCGGTGGCGGGGGTTTCGCTGGAATGGTCTTTCTTAGCCATAGCCCCAAGCTACAGGTCAGACCGTGGGGTCGCGGTGCTCGGCGCGGATCGCGTCGATAGCTTGGAGCAATTCGGCACTGAGCACGGTTCCGTACGCGTCGATGTTCTCGTCGAGTTGGGCCACCGTGGTCACGCCAATGATGGTGCTGGCTACGCACCATTTTTGGTAGCAATAGCCCAAGGCCATTTGCGTAGGCGTCAAGCCGTGCTGACGCGCCAGGGCGTTGTAAAGGCGCGCGGTACTGAGCGCCTGCGGACGACCCCAGCGTTGCATGCGCACCGATTCGAACAAAGTGATACGGCCATCCGCTGGCGCGAAAGGGCCGGTGATGCCACCGGCGTCGTATTTCCCCGTCAAAAGCCCATAACCCAGAGGCGAGTACGCCAGCAGCGAAACCTGGAGTCGGTGCATGGTCTCATCGAGGCCGTTCTCATGGCTGCGGTTGGTCAGGCAGTAGCAGTTTTGTACGCTCGCGATGCGCGGCAGCCCGTGCTGCTCAGCCAGTCGCACGAACTCATGCACACCATAAGGTGATTCGTTGGAAACGCCCACCGCGCGGACCTTGCCAGAGCGCACCAGCGTGGCAAGGCCTTCAAGCTGCTCGTGGATCGACGCCACATCGCGGTCGCGCGTCGGGTCAAAACTTGAAATACCGAATATGGGTACGTTGCGGTTGGGCCAATGGATTTGGTACAGGTCAATCACATCGGTCCGCAGGCGGCGCAAACTCCCCTCGCACGCCGCCACAATGTCCGCCGCTTTGGTATCGGCAGCGCCGCCCCGCACCCAGGGCATGCCACGTGACGGGCCTGCAACTTTGGTGGCAAGGGTCATCTTGCTGCGCACGCCAGGGTGGTTGGCGATCCAGTTGCCGATGATGGTCTCGGTCAGCTGAAAAGTCTCGGCCCGGGGGGGCACGGCATACATCTCGGCGGTATCCAGAAAATTCACGCCCCGCGCAAGCGCATGGTCGAGTAGGGTGTGCGCCAATGCCTCACCAACTTGCTCGCCAAATGTCATCGTGCCCAGACAAATAGGCGTGACACGCAGCTCGCTTTGACCCAATTGAACGGTTTTCATGGATTAGTACGGCCGAAGTAAGGGGTAATTAACATCACGATTAGAGGGATTCTGGCATCGCCCGCTCCTCCTCCTGTAAACGCAGAACCCGACGCTGCACTTTCCCGGTCGTGGTCATCGGCAGCGCTGCGACAAACTCAATTTCCTTGGGGTACTCATAAGGGGCCAGCAGGCCCTTGACATGGGCTTGCAATTCCGCGATCAGCAAGGCCGGATCCATTTTTTCAAAGTCAGGCGCACGCACCACGTAGGCTTTCACCAGCGCGCCGCGCGCAGTGTCGGGCTTGGGCACCACGGCCGCATTGGCAACAGCGGGGTGTTTGACCAGGCAGTTTTCGATTTCACCCGGGCCAATCCGGTAGCCGGCTGATTTGAATACATCGTCACTGCGCCCCTGGTACCACAGATAACCCTCTGTATCGCGTACTGCGAGATCGCCAGTTCGGCACCAGTCTCCGGTAAATTTGGCCCGCGTTGCGGCATCGTTTTTCCAGTACCCGAGGAAGAAAATCGGATTGGGCGCGCCACGGACGTCGCAGCGGTGCAGTGCCACCTCGCCGATAACGCCGCTGGGGCACTCTCTGCCCGCTTCATCAATAACCGCGACACGGTGGCCGGGATATGCCAGCCCCATGCTGCCAGGTTTCGCGGGAAAGAAACCGGTGGAATTCCCGACGATGTAGTTGATCTCCGTTTGGCCGAACATCTCGTTCACCGTGACGCCCAGCTGGGCTCGGCAGTAGTCAAACACCGCGTCGCCCACTGCTTCTCCGGCACTCATAATGGCTTCCAGGTGCAAACCGAATGCCTTGCGCACGGGCTGTACGGCTGTGCCGGGATAAGCTTTCATCATGGCCTTTAAGGCAGTCGGAAAGAGAAAGGTATGGGTCACACCACAGCGCTGCATCAGCTCCAGTGCGGTTTGCGGCGTAAATCGACCCTTGAAAGCCACGATATTTCGCCCGAAATACAGGGTTGGCAAAAATGCATCCATCAAGCCACCAGTCCAGGCCCAATCCGCCGGACTCCAAAACACGGCGGAGGAGCCCTGTGGCAGTTCACCCGCATGGACGTCTGCCCCCCCGGAATCAAAGCCGAACCAGTTTTGGCTCGCGACGAAACCGCTGAGATTGCCGATCAAGCAACGGTGCGCGATCAGCGCGCCTTTGGGGTTTCCTGTGGTCCCGCTGGTGTAAATCAGTACGGCTGCATCCTCGGCACGCGTAGTCACTGAGGCAGCTGCGGTGCTTGCGTTTTGCCATAGCGCAGAGGTCATCGGCAACACAGTACGCAGCAGCGGCGCCTGCGGCTTGACCAGTTCCAGGCTACCCAGCGCTGCCGGGTCGCACAATGCCAGCACGGCTTCACTGTCGTGCAAGCGAAAAGCCAGTGCGTCCGGCCCGAATAGCATGGAAAGCGGCATAGCCACCGCACCCATCTGCAACACTGCGACATAGGCGACCGCCGTCGCAAAGCACTGCGGCATCACGATGGCGACACGATCCCCGCGGGCCACGCCGTGGCTGCGCAGCACATGGGACAACTGGTTGGCGGCGCGCTGCAACTGACGATAGGTGTACTTGCACGTGCGTGCATCCACGTCATATTCGGTAACTGCAACGCAGCTCGCAGCGTGGCTGCGCGCCCAGCGGCCGCAACAAACCTCCGCCATATTGAAATGAGTAGGCACCTCCCAGCGAAAGCCGTGATGCCATGCGACGTAAGCCGGTGGCAAAAGATAGTCTGCCTTAGGTGCGCGCGCCCCAGATTCACGTGGCGGCTTCGCGCGCTGTCTGTTTATCATCCCCGCAATGTACCAAGTCAAACGCCCCGCCCGCAGCGAGTTCGTCCCCATCCGGAATCTGAGTTACCACGTCCATGTGTGGGGGTCGTCCCAGAAAGACAAAACGCCTTTGGTGATGCTACACGGATGGATGGATGTGGCAGCGTCGTACCAGTTTGTAATCGATGCATTTTCCGAGGACCACTACATCATTGCCCCCGACTGGCGCGGCTACGGCAAGACCGGCGGGGGCGGCGCCGACAATTTTTGGTTTCCCGACTACCTGGCAGACCTGGAATTTTTATTGGACCATTACGCGCCAAATCGTCCCGTCAATCTGGTTGGGCACAGCATGGGCGGTAATGTCGCCATGCATTACGGTGGTATCCGCCCCGAGCGCATCCGCCGTCTGATCAATTTAGAAGGTTTTGGCATGGCCGCATCTACGCCTGATCAAGTGCCACAGCGCTACGCCCGATGGATGGACGAGCTCAAAAAACTCCATCAGAGGCAGTTGGATCTGCACCCGTACCCAACACTAGCCGGCGTTTCGCGCCGCCTGATGAAAACCAATCCGCGTCTCAGCGCCGACAAAGCACATTGGCTGGCAAGCCACTGGGCCCAAGAATCACCGGATGGGCAATGGCATATCCAGGGTCAGCCAGGTCACAAGGTCGTGAGCGCCAACCTACCCCGTTTGGAAGAAGTGATGGCTCTCTACAGCCAGTTGTCCATGCCGGTGCTCTCCGTTGAGGCACAGGAAAGTAGCTTGGATACGTGGTGGAAAGGGCAGTACACCCTAAACGAATACCATGAACGACTTGGTGCGATCCCGCACGTTGAAATCATCCAAATTATTGAGGCTGGTCATATGCTGCACCATGACCAGCCAGAGGTCTTGGCCGACATCATCGAACGCTTTATTGCGTAGCGGCTCCAAACCCGTTCTACCGTTGTAAAAAAGACCAACGGAAATCGAAAACACAAAAAGAAAACCCCCTGCATTTCTGCAGGGGGCTCACTTGGCTAATAGCCTGACGATGACCTACTTTCACACGGGTATCCGCACTATCATTGGCGCTGAGTCGTTTCACTGTCCTGTTCGGGATGGGAAGGAGTGGTACCAACTCGCTATGGTCGTCAGGCATAACTTTTTGTCTGCGTGACCTCTCGGCCAAACAAACCAATTTATAGAGCTAATCAGCTTTTCTATTTCTCGACCTGCTTGGTTTTCACCGTACAGGCATTTTGA
>CANIRI010000121.1 GCA_947469815.1 Comamonadaceae bacterium
ATACGCAACCAGCATGTGCGCTGGGTGGGTTTGGTGGGTGTGGCGGATCATGCCGAACAGGCTGTGCGGCTGGTCCTGGCCGTCGATGCGGAAGTGGGCGTTGAAAATTTTGTGGCGGCAGTGTTCGCTATTGGCCTGGGCGAACATCATCAACTCGACATCGGTGGGGTTGCGCAGCAAGCCGGTGAAGGCGTCCACCAGGTAATCCATCTCGTCATCGGCCAGCGCCAGGCCGAAAGCGGTGTTGGCCCGCTCCAGCGCGGCACGCCCGCCGCCCAGCACATCCACATGCTCCATGGGCGCGGCCTGCAGCGGGGTGAACAATGCGTGCGCCGCGTCCAGGCTGGGCAAGGCGCTCTCGGTCATGCGGTCGTGCAACACAGCGGCAGCGGCGAGCCACTGCGCCGGGCTCAGTGCGGATTTCGAAAACAGGCCGCTGCGCAGCCCGATGCGGTAGACCACCACACGCTCAATACGCGTCAGTGTCAGGCCGCAGTTGCGGGCGATGTCGCTAGCCTTGGAGGCCCAGGGCGAGACCGTTCCCAGGCGCGGTGCGACCACACATACGGCGGCGTCTTTGGGCGCTGCATCAGCAGGTTCGCCGTATTCCAGCAAAGCCGCAAGCCGCGCATGCAGGGCTGCTGCAGGCACGTCTTGCGCGTCTTGCGCGGCGACCAGGTGCACATAGTGCGCGCTGATGCTGGCGATGTCGGCGCTCACCCCCTGCAGGGCGGTCAGCAAACGCGCCGCACGGAAAGCGGGCAAGGCGTTGCCGCCGGGAAAGGAGCTGATGTGCAGGGTCACGGGAATGGAAGGAGATGAGGGGAAAAGACGGCGCGCTTTAGAAAAAGCCGGCGTAGCGCTGCAGCTCCCATGCGCTGACCTGCTGGCTGTAGGCATCCCACTCGGCGCGCTTGACCTCCAGAAACAGCTGGCAAAAGGCATCGCCGACCAGGCCGCGCAAGGCCGCGTTGTCCTGCAAGGCGTCCAGCGCAGCCGCCAGATCGCGCGGCAGCCGTGCGGGCATGGGCGCGCCGCTGGCGTGGCGCTGGTACAGGTCGTCGTCGCAGGGCGCGGGGGGCGATAGGCGCTGGTCCATGCCGTCCAGCCCGGCGCACAGGGTGGCGGCAAGGGCTGCATAGATATTGCAAGACGGGTCAGGCAGGCGCCACTCCATGCGCCCGGCCACGGTGCGGACCAAGCAGGTGCGGTTGTTGTCGCCCCAGGCCTTCCACACCGGCGACCAGGTGGTGCCCGAGACGCTGCTGCTCGCGGCCAGCCGCTTGTAGCTGTTGGCTGTGGGAGCGCACAGGGCGCTGAGCGCATCGGCGTGGTGCAACAAACCGGCAGCGAACTGCTGGCCCAGCGCGCTCAGGCCCAGTAGGCCATCGGCCTGGCTGAATACGGAGTGGCCATCTGCGTCGGTGATGCTGAGGTGGAAATGCAGGCCGCTGCCCGGCGCGTGGGCAAAGGGCTTAGGCATGCAGCTGAACACGGCGCCGTGCTGCGTGGCCACCGCGTGCGCCGCTTGTTTGAACAGCATGAAGCGGTCGGCCGCAGCCAGCGCGTGGTCAAAGCGGTAGTTGATTTCATACTGGCCACAAGCGTCTTCGTGGTCGATTTGCTGCAAATCAAAACCCAGCGCCACCAGCGTGCTGCGCATGGCTTCCAAAAAGTCTTGGTTGCGCAGAATGGCGCGGATGTCGTACGAGGGTTTATCCAGCGCGTCGTGCGCGTCGGCGCGCTGCCACTGTGTGTCCGCCGTTGCTGCGGTCTTCAACAAAAAGAACTCAGGCTCAATGCCCACCCACAGCTTCCAGCCCCGGGCATCAAGCCGGGCGACCGCTGCTTTCAAAACCTGGCGCGAACAGGTATCCAGCGGCTGACCACCGGCAAAGCCATCGCACACCGCGTGTGCCACGCCGGGCATGTAGGGCAGAGCCCTCAGGCTGTAGGGCTGTATGCGGCCGTAGTACTCGCTGCGCGGTCCCATGCGTGGCAGGCCAGTGCCCCAGATGCTGGGGCCGGAAAAGCCCGCGCCCTGCTCGACCCATTCGCCCAGATTGCCCACCGGCACCAGCTTGCCCTTGGCCACGCCGTGGATGTCGCAAAACTGCGCCAGGATGGAATGCAGACCTTGGGCCTGGAGGGTGGCGATGCGTTCTTGGTGTGTCATCAACGGGTCAAAACCACTACGTCGCTGCCACCCCACCAGACCCATACCGGATCCCCACTACCCAGCGGCACGCTGGTGTGGCGGGCGGCGTTGGTCTGCGTCACTTTGAGGACCAGACCGGAGGCGAGTCGCACGTGGTAGGTGGTGAGGCTGCCCAGGTAGGCGATGTCGGTGATCACGCCTTGGACCTGGTTGAACCCTTCTTCGGCAGGGGAATCACGCTCGCTAGGCAGCGGCGCGGTAGCTTGCAGGCACATTTTTTCGGGGCGCACCGCGACATCGACTTGCATGCCATGGGTGCCGGTAATGCCATGGCTGATGTAGTGGCGGCATTCGGGGCCCTCGATCACCACATGGTCGGCTTCGTCCACGCTGACCTGGCCTTTGAACAAATTCACCGTGCCGATGAAGTCGGCCACAAAGCGGCAATTGGGGGTTTCGTAAATCTCTCGCGGTTGCCCGATTTGCAAAATCTTGCCTTCGCTCATGACGCCGATGCGGGTCGCCATGGTCATGGCCTCTTCCTGGTCGTGGGTGACCATCACGCAGGTCACGCCGACCCGCTGGATGATGTGCACCAGCTCGAGCTGCGTGCGTTGGCGCAGCTTCGCGTCCAGCGCGCCCAGCGGCTCATCGAGCAACAAAAGGCGCGGGCGTTTGGCCAGGCTGCGCGCCAGGGCCACCCGCTGCTGCTGGCCGCCCGAGAGCTGATGCGGTTTGCGCTTGGCATAGGGTTTGAGTTGCACCATGTCCAGCATTTCTTCCACGCGCTGGGCTATCTCGGCTTTGGCCATGCCATCGCGTCGCAGCCCGAAGGCCACGTTGTCCCACACATTGAGGTGGGGGAACAGCGCATAACTTTGGAACATCATGTTGATGGGCCGGTCATACGGGGCCAGGCCCACCATGTCGCGACCACCCAGCACGATCTGCCCGGCGGTCGGCGTCTCAAAACCGGCAAGCATGCGCAGCAAAGTGGACTTGCCGCAACCGGAGGAGCCCAGCAGCGCAAAAATCTCACCTTGCGCGATGTCCAGCGACACATCGTCCACCGCGTACACGTCGTCAAATTGCTTGACGACGTGGCGGATTTGCAGGAACGGAGCGGTCGCAATAGGGCTTGCTGCGGCGGTCATGGTGTTGCGTTCAATGTCTCAACGGCGAGCGCGCTAAGCCTTCCAGCCTTTGCGCCGCACTTCTTCCAGGGTCAGATCGAGACAGCGCACTATAAGCCCCATCAAGGTGTCGATCTCGGCGTGGCTGATCGTCAAAGGCGGGGCGATGATCATGCGGTCGCCCACCGCCCGCATCACCAGGCCGTTGGCAAAACAATGGCGGCGGCAAACCATGCCAACGCCCAGATCCGGGGCGAACGGGGTGTTGGTCGCCTTGTCTTGCACCAAAACCAGGCCCGCCATCAATCCGCAGGTCTGCGCTTGCCCCACCAGGGGGTGCTCGGCCAGCCGCGTGAAATGCTCTGCCAGGTAGGGGCCGATGTCGTCGCGCACGCGCGTCACCAGGTTCTCGCTCTCCATCACCGCCAAATTGGCCAGGGCCACCGCGCAGGCCACGGGGTGGCCGCTGTAGGTGTAGCCGTGGTTGAACTCGCCGCCCTGCTCGATCAACACCTTGGCCACGCGGTCGCCCACCATCACGCCGCCCAAGGGGATGTAGCCGCTGGTCACGGCCTTGGCAAAAGTCACCAAATCAGGCCGGTAGCCGAATTTCTCATAGGCAAACCAATGACCCAGGCGGCCGAAGGCGCAAATCACCTCGTCGCTGATCAGCAAAATGCCGTATTTGTCGACGATGCGCTGGATCTCCGGCCAGTAAGTGGCCGGGGGAATGATCACGCCGCCCGCGCCCTGCACCGGCTCGCCAATAAAGGCGGCGACTTTCTCGGGCCCGAGCTCCAGGATGCGCTGCTCCAACCAGCCTGCGGCGCGGATGCCGAAATCGGCCTCGCTCTCGCCGGGCAGCGCGTTCTCGAAATGGTAGGGCTGCTGGATATGGCAGATGTTGGGAATGGGCAAGTCGCCCTGCGCGTGCATGCCGCTCATACCGCCAAGCGAAGCCCCGGCCATGGTGCTACCGTGGTAGGCGTTCTGGCGGCTGATGATGATCTTGCGCTGCGGCTGGCCCAGCAAATCCCAGTAGCGGCGCACCATGCGCACATTGGAGTCGTTGCTCTCGCTGCCGCTGGATGAATAAAACACATGCTGGAAACTGCGCCCACCCACTGTGGGTGCCAGCGATGCCAGCTTGGCCGCCAGCGTGGCGGCTTGCACATTGGTGGTTTGGAAAAAGCTGTTGTAGTAGGGCAGCTCCAGCATTTGGCGGTGCGCGGCGTCGGCCAGTTCACGCCGGCCGTAACCGACGTTGACGCACCACAAGCCGCTCATGCCATCGAGGATTTTGTTGCCCTCCGAGTCCCAGATGTAGATGCCTTCGGCGCGGGTGATCACGCGCGCGCCACGGCTATTGAGGTCCTGGAAATCGGTGAAGGGATGCAAAAAATGCGCGCTGTCCATCGCCTGGATCGCGCCTGTGTCAACGGGGGTGTTCATGGGAATGCTCTCGGAATCAGTCAAAAAAAGGGCGCTGCTGCTTCAGACATGCAGCAGCAAATGCTCGCGCTCCCAGGGTGAAATCACTTTCATGAATTCTTCAAATTCGAGTTCCTTGATTTCGGTGTAGACGGTGATGAACTCCTTGCCCAGCACCTCGTGCAAATCGCTTTCTTTGCGCAGCCAATCCAGCGCCTCGCCCAGGCTGCGCGGCAGCGCATAGGGCGACAAATAGGCGTCCCCGCGCATCTCGGGCTTGGGCATGATTTTGTTTTTCAAACCCAGGTAGCCGCAGGCCAGCGTCATCGCCATGGCCACATAGGGGTTGGCATCGGCACCGATGACGCGGTTTTCTACCCGGCGGGCCGCAGGCGCAGAAATCGGTGAGCGAATGCCCACGGTGCGGTTGTCATGGCCCCACTCGATATTGATGGGCGCAGCGGTATGGCGCGACAGACGGCGGTAGCTGTTGACATAGGGCGCGACCAGCGCCATGGCCGCCGGGACATAGCGCTGCAGACCACCGATGTAGTGCATGAACATCTCGGAGGGCGTGCCGTCCGGGTTGCTGAAGACGTTGTGGCCGCCATCCACTTGGACCAGGCTTTGGTGCACATGCATGGCGCTGCCCGGCTCACCGGCGATGGGCTTGGCCATGAAGGTGGCATACATATCGTGGCGCAAAGCGGCTTCACGCACCGTTCGCTTGAAAAAAAAGACTTCGTCGGCCAGACCCAGCGGCTTGTTGTGGAAAAAATTGATCTCCATCTGGCCCGCGCCCACCTCGTGGATCAAGGTGTCGACATTGAGCTCCATTTTTTCGCAATAGTCATAAATTTCTTCAAAGAGCGGATCGAACTCGTTGACCGCATCGATGCTGTAGGCCTGGCGCGAGGTCTCAGCACGGCCGCTGCGACCGATAGGCGCTTTGAGCAAGGTGTTGGGGTCGGTGTTGCGCGCGGTCAGGTAGAACTCCAGCTCGGGCGCAACAATGGGCTGCAGGCCTTCGGCGGCATACAGATCACATACCCGGCGCAGTACGCTGCGCGGCGCAAACGGCACCAGTTTGCCGTCGTTGTCAAAGCAATCGTGAATCACCTGCGCGGTGGGGTCCGTGGCCCAGGGGACGATGCGCACCGAGCCGGGATCGGGCCGCAGCTGCATGTCTTTGTCCGTGGGATCAATGACGTCGTAATACGGCCCGCTCTCCGGGAACACGCCGGTCACACCCATGGCGACGATGGCTTGCGGCAGGCGCATGCCCCGGTCTTCGGTGAATTTTTCGCGGGGCAGAATTTTCCCGCGCGCCACCCCGGTCAAGTCGGGCACCAGGCATTCGATCTCGGTCACACGGCGCTCGTTGAGCCATTGCTCCAAGTCATTGAAATTCATGTCGGCTGTTTGCGCCATATGTTCTCCCCTTTTGTTTTATAAAAACGCCCGCGCGGTCTTCAGCCGCTCAGGCCACTGCCCGACCGGCCTCCTGCAATTGCGCGCGGCGCACGCGGCAGGCCTGCCCGAAGGCGGAAAAAATCTCCCTATAAAACGGGTGTTGCGCGGTCTGCCATTCGGGATGCCATTGCACAGCGTAGGCAAAACTCTGCGCACCTGCCACACCAAAGGCTTCAACCAAGCCGTCCGGCGCATGCGCCATCGCCCTCAGACCATCGGCCAAACGGTTCACGCCCTGGCCATGTAGGGAGTTGACGCGCGCCGTCGGACCACCGGCCCATTGCGCAAACGGGCTGCCGGGCACCAAGTGCACCTCGTGCGACAAACCGTATTGGTCTTCATAAGAGAGTTCAGGGTCTTCGCGGTGGTCGGCCATGCCGTCCACATGGTGCACCTGCTGGTGCAGCGAACCGCCCATGGCCACATTGATTTCCTGGAAACCCCGGCAAATCCCCAGCAAGGGCACGCCGTTCGCGACACAAGCGCGTACGAGCGGCAGGGTCAGGCTGTCGCGGTGCGGATCCAGCGGCAGGCGCGGATCGGTGACATCTTCCCCGAAATGCGAGGGATGCACATTAGCCGGCGAACCGGTGAGCAAGACGCCATGCACCATGGACAACATGGCCGGCAGGGCGTCGCTCTGGGCCGCCGGGAACAAGACCGGCTCGGCACCCGCTGCTTGCTTGAGCGACAGCGCATATTTTTCTCCCAGAACATAAAAGGGCGAACGTTTTCCGTCTTCCCCCAAATAACGCCGGTCCACCGGCAGCCAGACCAGAACAGGCGGCTCTTGCATCATTCGCTCTCCAGAAAAAGATGGTTCCAATTCGTCACAGCATATCCCGCAAGCGGTAGTAGGCCATGCCCAGCACCAGGCTGGGGGTGCGCAGCAGGCTGCCCCCGGGGAAG
>CANIRI010000122.1 GCA_947469815.1 Comamonadaceae bacterium
CAGCCTTGGCTTCGTCAATCATGTCCAGGCTGTAGGCATCGCGCTCGTGGGTCCAGGCGTCGAGCTCTTTTTCCCAGGCGTCTTTTTCGGACTTGATGGTGGCGGCACGCGCGGCCTTGGTCGCATCGCTGGCCAGCGTCATGGCGTTCAATCGGCGCAGCAGTTCTTTGGCAACCGCTTTGGCGTCGCCGTGGATGCCTACGGTGATTTTCTTGACCAGACCGAGGTTGGTGTGGTCAGCTTCGACCTGGATGATCTTGGCGTCTTTGGGCCAGTAGTCCATGCCGTGCTGGGGCAGCGTGCCAAACGGGCCCATGCGCGAACCCAAGGCAATCACCACGTCGGCTTGCGCCATCAGCTTCATCGCGGCTTTGGAGCCCTGGTAGCCCAGCGGGCCGGCCCACAGCGGGTGGCTGGCGGGAAAAGAGTCGTTGCGCAAATAGCCGTTCGCCACGGGCGCGCCCAGGCGCTCGGCCAGGGCCACGCATTCGTCCACCGCATCGCCCATCACCACGCCGCCACCGGACAGGATGATCGGGAACTTGGCATGCGCCAGCATCTCCACGCCGGCAGCCAGGCTGTTTTCACCGCCATGGCCGCGCTCCACGCGCATAGGCTTGGGGATTTCGCACTGGATTTCGCCGTAAAAATAGTCGCGCGGGATGTTCAGTTGGGTCGGGCCCATCTCGGACATGGCGCGGTCAAAGCAGCGGCCTGTGTACTCTGCCATGCGCTTGGGGTTATTCACATGGCCCTGGTACTTGGTGAATTCCTGGAACATGGGCAGCTGGTGCGCCTCTTGAAAGCCACCCAGGCCCATACCCATGGTGCCGGTCTCCGGCGTGATCATCACCACCGGGCTGTGCGCCCAGTAGGCAGCGGCAATCGCGGTCACGCAGTTGCTGATGCCGGGGCCGTTTTGCCCGATCACCACGCCGTGGCGACCGGAGACGCGGGCATAACCGTCAGCCATGTGCGCCGCACCCTGCTCATGCACCACTGGCACGAGCCGGATACCGGCGGGGGCGAAGATGTCCATCGCGTCCATGAACGCCGAGCCCATGATGCCGAAAATGTCGGTCACACCATTGGCGACCATGGTCTCCACAAAAGCCTCGGAAGGCGTCATTTTTTGCACGCCGCTGACCACGGTGCGCTTGTCTTGGGGGGCTTGGGGCATGGGAAAAGTCTCCTGGGGGTAAAACTGCTGCGCCGCAGCACAAAAACACGGATTCGGTACAAATTGTTCCGGAAACCGGAATGGTGGGCCACTATAACGAAAAAAGCCGGACCGAACAAGGCCGCATTCCACTTTTACGATGTTTTTGTTCCGTTTAATGCATAAATAGCGCTTATGCCCTATCATGCCGCGATGCAAGCCGTTCCCACCCCCGCGCACGCCCTGGAAATCAATGGCGACACGCCCACGCTGCGCTTGTTTGCGCTGCTCGAAGTCATTGCGTCCAAAGACCAGTACTTTTCGCTCCAAGGCCTGGCCGACGCCACGGCGCTGCCCAAACCCACGCTGCACCGCATGCTGCAGCAGCTCGAATCCGCCAACCTGCTCGAGCGCAGCGGCGACGGGCGGCTGTATGGCACCGGCGTGCGGCTGCGCCGCCTCGCGGAAAACCTGCTGCTCAATGACACCGCCCACGGCGCGCGCCACGCGGTGCTGCGCCAACTCGTCACCGAAGTCGGCGAGAGCTGCAACCTGACCGCGCTCAGCGGCAGCGAAGTGATTTACCTCGACCGGGTGGAAACACCCGCGCCGCTGCGTTTTTATTTACACCCCGGTTCGCGCGTACCCTTGCACTGCTCCGCCAGCGGCAAGGTGTTTCTGGCGCAAATGGGCCCGGCCCAGCGCCAGCGCCTGCTGGCCCACGCAGCGCTGGAGGCGTACACGACCAAAACATTGACCGACACCGCAGCGCTGGAGGCCGAAATCAAGGCGGTTAAGCGCCAGGGTTTTGCGCTGGACAACGAAGAATTTTTGCCGGGCTTGCTTTGCGTGGCGGTGCTGGTGCCCGCGCGCAGCGGCCGCTCCAACCTGTGTGTGGCGGTGCAAGCGCCGCTGATGCGCCTGACCGCCGACAAAGCCCTGGCGCTGCTGCCCGCGCTGCAGCGCGCAGCGCAAGCGCTCAGCGCGATTGAGGCCGAAACCCAACCCGAGACCGGCCCGCAGCGCGGGGCCGACGCCGCATGAACACAAGCAGCAACACCAACCAAGCAAGCCCCACGCATCGCGTTTCGGTCCGCGCACTCTTCGGCATCGACAGCGATATGCAAGTCGACGCGATGACCGAGCGCGGCGCGCATGTGCCCGACATCGACACGGCGTACCGCTTCAACCCGGATGTGACGCTGGCGCTGCTCGCGGGGTTCACCCACAACCGGCGGGTGCTGGTGCAAGGCCTGCATGGCACCGGCAAGTCCACGCACATTGAGCAAGTGGCCGCGCGGCTGAACTGGCCTTGCGTACGGGTGAATCTAGATGGCCACATCAGCCGCCTGGATTTGGTGGGGCGCGACGCCGTGGTGCTGCGCGATGGACAGCAAGTCACCGAGTTCCAGGAAGGCATCGTGCCCTGGGCGCTGCAGCGGCCCATGGCGCTGATATTCGATGAGTACGACGCAGGCCGCCCCGACGTGATGTTTGTGATCCAACGCATTTTGGAGCGCGAGGGCCACTTCACCCTGCTCGACCAGAACCGCGTGATCCGCCCGCACCCGCAGTTCCGGCTGTTTGCCACCAGCAACACCATCGGTCTGGGTAACTTGAACGGCTTGTATTTCGGCGCGCAGCGGCTCAACCACGCGCAGCTGGACCGCTGGAATCTGGTGGTGGCGCTCAATTACCTGCAGCCGCAGGACGAAGTCGCCATCGTGGCCGCCCGGGTGCCCGCAATGGCCGGGCAGCCGGAGTTGTTGGCACAGATGGTGGCGCTGGCCGACTTGACGCGCAAAGGTTTTGCGGCGGGCGATTTGTCCACCGTGATGTCGCCGCGCACCGTGATCACCTGGGCCGAAAACCTGGAAATTTTTCACGACCTGGCGCTGGCGTTGCGCCTGTCTTTTGTGAACAAATGCGACGAGGCCGAGCACGCGCTGGTGGCCGAATACTTCCAGCGCTGCTTTGACCAGCCGCTCTTCCCCGCCCCCGGCAACAGCCCCGCGACCTGAAACTCCGCGCCGCGTATGCAGGCCAGCTTAGCGATCGACAGCGTGCAAGCGCACAGCCGCCGCCAGCAGGCGCTCGACGAGCTCTGCGCCGCCGCCTTGCGCGCACTGAGCGCGCGCCGCCAGGTTCACTACAAAGGCGCGCTCCTGTTCGACGGCACGGCACAGCTGCCCAGCTTCGCCCCGCACCTGCACCCGCACGCGCAATTGCGTAACCTGGATGCCGACGCGCCCCGCCCGGATCTGACATCGTTTCGCGGCGCGGCCGATGGCGTGGCATTGCGTTTGCGTCACAGCGACGCGGCGCTGCACCGCAGCCTGCGCCCGGCCAAGCCCATGGCGCGGCGGGTGTTTGACCTGCTGGAGCAGTACCGCGCAGAGTCGCTGGTCAGCGCCCACTGGCCGGGCGTGCGCCGCAATATGCGCGAGCGCTTCAGCGCCTGGTCGCGGGCCTTTGTGCAAGCCCGATTGCACGAATCGGCTCAGGGCATTTTGTTGCTCACGGTGGCGCAGGTCTGCCGGGCGCGCATCACCGGCGACGCGGTGGACGAAGCCTTAGAGGACATGCTGGAGGCGACCCGCTTCGGGCTGGTGCCGCGCATCGGCCACGCGCTAGCCGGGCTGCGCCGCCATCGCGAGGACCAGGCGAAATTTGCGGTGGACGCGCTGGCGATTGCCGCGGTGGTGACGCAACTGGCCGAAGACGCCACGCCTGCGGCCGCCGCCAAAAAAGACACCGAGACACCGGACGAAGAGGACGAAGACGCCTGGCTGCAAATTTGGGTGGACTTTGAAGCCGGCGAAGACAGCGGCTTGGCCAGCACCCTGTTGGCCCGCGATGCGCCCCAAAGCGGCGCCACCGGCTACCGCGCCTTCACCACCGCATACGACCGCGAGGCCAGTGCCGCCAGCCTGGTGCGCGCCGCGCAATTGACCGAGCTGCGCGCCACGCTGGATACGGCGGTGGCGCAGACCGGCATCAACCCGGCGCGGCTGGCGCGCGCGCTGCAAGCGCTGCTGGCGCAGCCGCTCGATGACGGCTGGGACAGCGGGCAGGAAAGCGGGCTGATTGACGGGCGGCGGCTGGCGCAACTGGTGGCCAGCCCCACCGAGCGCCGCCTGTTCCGCACACCGCACCAAACGCCGGTGACCGACTGCATGGTGGGGCTGCTACTGGACTGCTCGGGCTCGATGAAGCAGCACATGGCGCAACTTGCGCCTTTGCTGGATGTGCTGCTGCGCGCCCTGGAGCTGGCGGGCACGCAAACCGAACTGCTGGGTTACACCACCGGCGCGTGGAACGGCGGGCGCGTGATGCGCGACTGGCGCCGCGCAGGCAAACCGGCCACCCCGGGGCGGCTCAACGAGTTGTGCCACATCGTGTTCAAAGACAGCGATACGCCGTGGCGGCGCGGGAAAAGCGGCGTGGCCGCGCTGCTCAAACCCGAGCTGTTTCGGGAGTGCGTGGACGGTGAGGCGCTGCGCTGGGCGGCGGCGCGCCTGGAAGCCGTGCAGGCGCAGCGGCGCATCCTGCTGGTGTTCTCGGACGGCAGCCCCATGGACGGCGCAACCGTGCTGGCCAACGACACGTATTACCTGGACCGGGATCTGCAAGCGACTGCCGCGCGCATCGAGCGGACAGGCCAGATTGAACTGCGCGGCGTAGGTTTGGGGCTGGATTTGAGTGCGTTTTATGCGCGCAGCGTGGTACTGGATATGCAAAACCACCGCAGCGCACACACGCTGGGCGAGATCCTGACGCTGCTACGGCCGCGCGCCTGAACCCGCCGGGCCGCAGGGCGCAAAAACGCGCACCGTGCAGCGCGCGCACACGTCAGGAGCGAGGCGGTTTTTGAGAATCGCCAAGGTGTCCTGCCCGGCGCGGAAAAAGTGGGTTGCCCCGATCTGGTCGTACACGCCGCTTTGGCGCAGCGTGGCCATCGGCTCATCTTTGAGGTGGGTGATGTAAAGCGCGCCGCCCAGTGCTTTGCGCCGCGCCGCCTCTTGCGCCAGCATGTGCGCACCGCCCAAATCGATGAAGTTGATGCCCGAGGCCACCAGCAGCACATGCCGGTGCCCAGGGTTCACCTCGTCAATCGCCTGAAAGGCTTCTTGCAGGTGGTTGACCGCACCGAAAAACAGCGATCCATTGATGCGCACAATCTTGAGCTGCGGGCAGTCAGGCAAGCCCGTGTCGGTGCTGAACATCGGCGCGCTGCGCCCGGGCACAGGCTTGACGTCTTCCACGCCGGGCTGCGAGGTGCGGCGCAAGTACAAGATGAGCGACAAGCCCACGCCCACGTAAATCGCAAACTCCAGCTGCAGCGTCAAAGTCGCCAAAAACGTGGCCAGCAAGACGCCAAACTCGCTGCGGCTGGCGCGCCAGGTCTCCACGATTTGCGTGGTGTCGATCAAGCCCCAGGCGACCACAAACAAAATGCCCGCCATCGCGGCGGTGGGCAGGTACTGCGCCAACGGGGCCAAAAACAGCATGATGAGCAGCAAAAACCCGGCGGAGAACACCGCTGCCAATGGTGTCTGCGCGCCGGCCACATAGTTCAGCCCGCTGCGGTTGAAGGACCCGCTCGACGCATAGCCCGAGAAAAAAGCGCCGACGATATTGGACAGTCCCTGGCCGATGAACTCCTGGTTGCCGTCGATCCGCTGGCCGCTGGACAAGGCCATGGCGCGGGCGATGGACACCGCCTCGGTGAGCGCCAGCAGGGCCACGGCTGCAGCAATCGGGGCAATGCGCTGCGCCGTGTCCCAGGACCAGTCCGGGCTGGACAGGGGCGGAAAGCCGATGCTCAAAGCGCCGATGCTGCTCAAGCCGGTGGCCTGCGGGCCCAGCCAGGCATTGAGCGCTGCCGCCAGTGCGCTGCCCGCGACCATGCCCACGATCATGTGCGGCAGCCGCGGCCACAGGTATTTGGAGAACGCACAAACCAAGAGCGTCACCAGCGCCACCAACAAAATCCAAGGCTGGACCTCGGCCAGATGCGCAAAAAGGCCCTGCAAAACAGCTGCTACCGATGCGCCCCGGGGAATCGGCAGGCCAAAGAAGTTTTTGACCTGGCTGGCGGCAATCAAGACCGCAGCGCCCGAGGTAAAGCCCACCACCACCGTGTGCGAGACAAAATTCACCAAGGTACCCAGCCGCAGAATGCCCAGCAGCAACTGGAACACGCCCACGAAGAAGGTCAAGGTCAGCACCAGCGCAACAAATTGCGCGCTGCCCGGCTCAGCCAGCGGGCTCATGGTGGCGAACACGACGATGGAAATGGCGGTGGTCGGCCCCGACACCAGATGCCAGGACGAACCCCACAGCGCTGCCACCACGGCAGGGAGCATGGCGGCATACAAGCCGTATTCGGGCGGCATGCCCGCAATCGTGGCAAAGGCCACGCCCTGCGGCACCAAGATCAAGCCGCCCGTCAAGCCGGCCAGTGCATCGGCGCGCAAACTGCCCCGGTTGACACGGGGCCACCAGCGCAAAAAAGGCAGCAGACGAAGCAAAAGTGGATGCATAAGACGCAAATTATGAAAAGCCGGGGCCTAGGGCAAACCCGCGCACCGGTACCAGAGCAGGCCTGCACAGTAACAGCAAAGCGACAGCGCACGCGTTTGTGCAGCGCTTAAAAAAGTGAACGCTGGCGGGGCTTAAGCGCGCAAACAGCACTGCTTTGGGGCGACCACAGGCGGTTGATGGGCTCCTTGCTCTGGCTTTGGCTGGCACTATAAATGCATCCAACTGGCACTAGTCGCATTCCAGCGGCGCATACAAACTCATAAGCTCATGCAAGCGGGTTGTGTGAAGGGGCATACCATGCGCCCTGCGTTTTGCAAGCAACTTTTAGACGAAAGGTTTTTCTCATGAACAAGAATGTGCTTCCGGTTCTCGCCAAATCCGTGCTCGC